>JANOLA010000585.1:0-5241 GCA_031419535.1 Burkholderiales bacterium
CACGCGCGCCGACGCACGCGTGGTTCCCGACGGCCGCGAGCAGGTGATCGCCAGCCTGGAAGGCGGCATCCTGCGCGAGCTGCACGTGCGCGAGGGCATGCAGGTCGAGGCCGGCCAGGACCTGGCGATGATCGACCCGACACGCTTCGAAGCCCAGCAAAACGAAGGCCAGGCGAAGCGCCTCGCGCTGAAGGCGACGATCGCGCGCCTGAACGCCGAGGCCACCGGCACCGCGCTGCGCTTCCCGGCCGAAGTGACGGCCCAGCCCGAAGTGGTGGACGGTGAGACCGCGGCGTACCAGGCGCGCAAGCGCTCGCTGCAAGAAGCGGTGGGCTCCACGCAGCGCAGCATCAAGCTGTTGCAGCGCGAGCTCGACGTGTCGCAAGACATGGCCGCGAAAGGCTTGATGTCCAACGTGGAAGTGATCCGCCTGCTGCGCCAGGTGAACGACCTGCACTTGCAAGTGCAGGAACGCGTGAACCGCTTTCGCCAGGACGCGAGCACCGAGCTGGTTCGGGCGCAGACCGAGATGGCGCAGATCAACGAACAGCTCAGCGGCCGCGCCGACGTGCTGCGCCGCACCGTGCTCAAGTCGCCGGTGCGCGGCCTGGTGAAGAACATCCGCATCGCCACCATCGGCGGCGTGATCGGGCCCGGCGCTCCGGTGATGGAAATCGTGCCGATCGGCAACCGCGTGCTGATCGAAGCGCGCATCAAGCCGTCGGCGATCGGCTTCGTGCGCGTCGGCCAGCCGGTGGAGATCAAACTCTCGGCCTACGATTACACGATGTACGGCGGACTGAAAGGCCGCATCGAAACCATCAGCCCCGACGCGCTGGGCGACCCGGACCGCGGCGCCGCCGCCGACGCCACCTACTACCGCGCCTTGGTGCGCACCGATTCGTCGAGCCTGCAAGCGCATGGCAAGGCGCTGCCTGTGATGCCGGGCATGACCGGCACGGTGGAAGTGCGCACCGGCGAGCGCACCGTGATGAGCTACCTGTTGCGGCCGATGCTCAAGTCGAAGGAAGCGTTCCAGGATGGGTGAGAACGGTACGTGGCGCACCAGGCGACGAATTGCTCGTGGCTCATCGGTCGGGCGATCAAGTAGCCCTGCGCGAAGTCGCAGCCCGCGTCTTTCAGCAGTTGACGTTCGTTGTCGGTTTCGATGCCTTCGGCAACCGTCGTCAGGCCGAGTTTGCGGGCCAGCAAAATCGTCGATTCGACGACGTGCCAGCGCGGCGTGTTGCGTTCGATTCCGCTGACGAAGCTGCGGTCGAGCTTGAGCTCGCTGAACGGCGACGACACCAGGCGCTGCAGCGAAGAAAAACCGGTTCCGAAGTCGTCGACCGAGAGCGTGAAGCCGCGCAGGCGCAGGCGCGCCAGGTTCTCGAGCGCCGCCGTGAGATTGGAATTGGCCACGCTTTCGGTGACTTCGATCGTCAGGCGTTCGACCGGAACGCCAAGCGCGGTGACGGCCTGCGACAGGCGCTCCGACATTCCCGGCTGATCCAGCCACACCGGCGACGCGTTGATCGCGATTCGGCCCGGAACTCCCGACGCTTCCAGCCAGCGCATGGCACGTGCGGCGCTGTCGAGAATCGCCAGTGAGAACGACTCGACCAGCGGCGAGCCTTCGATGAGTGGGATGAACTCCGCCGGCGATACCCAGCCCAGGCGCGGGTGGCGCCAGCGCGCCAGGGCTTCGGCCCCGGCCATTTTTCCATCCGACAGGCTGACCTTGGGCTGCAGGAAGGCAACAAACTCGCCGGCGGCCAGGCCTGCGCCGATTTCCTCCAACGTGACCGGGGGCGTGGCGCCACTCAGCGCCGGCCGCGCGCGCGTTGAGCGGCACAAAGCGGCGTGCAGTGCTTGCGCCGAGACCGGTTTTTCGAGCACGCCGATGAGGTTGATGCCCTGTTCGCGCGCGAGCCATTCGACCGCCGCAAGCAAATTGCGTTCGACCGCGGACAACAGCACGATGCCCGCCTCAGGCGCGTGCACACCCACCTGGCGCATCAGCGCGATGCCGTCCATGGTGGGCATGTCCAGGTCGGTAATGACCATGTCGATAGGCTCGGCGCCAGCGGCGGCGCCGGCGAGTAAGGCCAGCGCCTCATGGCCGTCGCCGGCCTCGATGATCCGCTCGATACCCATCGCCTCGAGCACGCGTTTCAGGGCGCGGCGCTGGAATGCATGGTCTTCGACGACCAGCACATTGCGCTGCGGGGGTTTTTGAATCATGCCGACTCCGCCTGCCTGCGGTTCAGCGCGATTCGCTCATCGAGCCGCAAACTCTCTTCCTTCACCTTCGGCCAGTGGGTGCGGATGCTCTGCGAGTCGCCCTTTTGGGCAGCGTGCTCGAGGTCTGCCGCCGCCCGCGCCAGCGCAACCGCGCCGACGGTGCGCGCCGCGCCTTTGATGCGGTGCGCGATGCGCCGCACCGCGTCGGCGCTGTCCGCCTGGACCGCCTGCGCGCAGGCGCCGAGGTCCTCGGTGTTCGATTGCTGGAAGTCATCCAACAGATCGCGTTCCAGCGTGGCGTCGCCCTGGGCGAGGTCGGTGAGCGCGACGAAGTCGGTCGCGAGCGGCTCGGGCATGGGCTCGACCCGGTTCGCATCGGTGGCGGGCAACCAGCGGTCGAGCATTTGCTGCAACGTCGCCAATTTGACGGGTTTGGTGAGCGCCTCGTTCATTCCGGCCGAGTGGCAGGCATCGATCGCCTCACGCGACACATTCGCCGTGCAAGCGATGATCGGCAAGCCTGCCGAACCTCGGGATGCGGCCTCCTCGTTGCCACGAATCGCCGCGGCCAGCTGGTAACCGTCCATGCCGGGCATTTGGCAGTCGGTGATCACCAGGCCGAAGCCTCCGCCACGCAACAGTTCGAGCGCCTCGACGCCATCGGCGGCAGTCTGCGCCGCATAACCGAGCGCATTCAACTGCCGCGCCAGCATGCGGCGGTTCACCGGATGGTCGTCCACCACCAGGATCAGCCGTGCGGCGGCGCGTGCCGCATCCACCGACGGCGCGGTGCGTCCCTGCAAGGACTTGGCAATGGCCTCGATCGCCATCGGCCGCACGCTTTGCAATTGCGCCGGCTCGGCGCGCTGCAGCGCCAGCGTCAACGAGAAACTCGTTCCGACGCCCGGCGCACTCTTGACCTCGATCGTCGTTCCCATCAAGCTGGCCAGGCGTTTGCAGATGGCCAATCCGAGCCCGGTTCCGCCAAAGCGCCGCTCGACGTCCAAGTCAGCCTGGCTGAAGGGCTCGAACAAGCGCGTCAGCGATTCCGCCTCGATTCCCACCCCGGTATCGCGCACACTGATGCGAATCAGGTCATGCTGGTCCTGCCGCCCGACCCTGCGTGCCACCAACTCGACCTGGCCGCGATCCGTGAATTTGATCGCGTTGCTGAGCAAGTTGTTGACCACCTGGCGCAGCCGCAGGCGATCAACGAACACCGCGGGGGAAATTTGCGGATCAATACTGCAGTGCAAAAGCAGACCCTTTTGGCTCGCCACCCCGCTGAAGCTCTGCTGGGCGCTGTCGAGCATCTGAGTCAGCGAAGCGGGCTCGAGGTGCAGCTCGAGCTTGCCCGACTCGATCTTCGAGAAATCGAGCACGTCGTCGATCAGTCGCAGCAGCGTCTGGCTCGACTCGCGAACCGTATCGATGGTTTCGCGTTGCTCGGCGTCCAGCGGGCTCATGTGCAACAGCTCGAGCAGGCCGATGACCGCGTTCATCGGGGTGCGGATCTCGTGGCTCATCACGGCGAGGAATGCACTCTTGGCCCGGCTCCCCGCTTCGGCCGCGTCGCGGGCGGCGAGCAGGCTGTGCTCGGCTTGCTTGCGCTGCGAGATGTCGGCGTTGATCCACACCATGCTGGCGTCGGGCAACGGCACGCCGCGCACGTCGAGCGTGACTCCGTCGTGACGCACGCGCTCGAAGTGGTGCGGCTTCGGGTCGCGCGCCAGCGCCAAACGCTGCGCGACGTGCAGGCCCGGATCGCCAGGCCCGTAGTCGCCGCGTTCGGCCATGCAACGAATCATGGTCTCGATCGGCGTGCCCTTGCGGTACAGCTCGGCCGGCAGGTCGAGCAGATCGCGGCACGCCCGGTTGGTGACCACCATTTCGAGGTTCTTGTCGACCAGCGCAACGCCCAGCGGCAGGGTGTCGAGCAGCGTCTGCAGGAAGGCCGCCTGCTCGCGGTTCGCGGCCTCGGCGCCGCGTGCGGCCTCGATCTCGCGCAGGTGTCGCTCTTGTTCGGCGGAGGCGCGATCGACCTGTTGCCCGACCCGATGGCCGTAGTACGCCGCGCCCAGGATCATGAGGAGGATCGCGCACGCGATGACGAGCTCCAGGCTGCGCAACTGGTTCGCCAGGCCCTGTTGCTGCTCGAAGTGTTCGCGCTGGATCGAGTACACCTGCGCACTCAGGCTGCCCAGCGCGGCGCCCAACTGCGCGTACTTGCGGTCCATCGTCGCCATTCGAGAGCCGGCCTGCGCCGCATCTCCACCTGCAAAAAATGAAAAGATCAACCCCGCTTCGCCAATCATCTCGTCCATGGCCAGCGCGACCGCGTCGATGCCACCCAGCAGCGCATCACGCTGCGTCACCCCGGTGTCACGGGAGATTTCATCGCGCGCCGAGCGCAGGTGGGCGTCGAAAGCGGTGCGCGCCTCGTGCATGCGCTTGCTCTCGCTTGGCGCATCGTGCGAATCGAACACATCATTGCCCGGCGCATTGACTTCACCCGCGACGCTGCGCAACTTGTCATAGGCCACGAGCCGATTCGCCCACAGTTGATTCACATCCACCGAGACGCGGTAGATCGCCATGATCTGGTGGTTGAGGAAAAGACTGATGCAAACCGTCAACAGGTCGAATCCAGCCAGCACGAAGTACATGCGCAGCCACTTCGGGCGGGCCACGGGCACGTGCTTGGGATCGGATGGCGTATCGGCTCGCGCGAATGAGAATTTGTTCATGCAATCCAGTCGAATTTCGGGTCGCGCCACTTGCGCGTCACTCGTCATTTCGGCGGCGCGGATCGGTTCTTGAGCCGTGCTGAATCGCAGGGAGGGGGTCAAGCCTGACCCCTTCCCTACCCAAAGCCGAGATCGCCGCGGCTGAGAAAGCGGTTGGCGAGTCGGCCTGAATTCCCGGCCCATTTCGGCACTTTGGCACACGCTCGAGGGGGTTTTCACGGTTCGTGCACGGTCTCGGCACGGCTTGCGG
>JANOLA010000586.1:0-2524 GCA_031419535.1 Burkholderiales bacterium
GCGCTTCAGCAAGCCCGGGTCAACCTGGAACTTGCGCTGATAGGCCGACGCGAGCTGCGCAAAGTTCGCCGGTGCGACGGCGTTCGGATACCACTGGGGGATGAACGTGCCAGGGCTGGCGACGGGCAAGCCACCGTAACCGGTGTCTTTTAGCTTCTCCATGCCCAGGGCAATGGCGATGTCACACGCGCCTGAGGCCACCGCATAGACCGCGCCGCGCACAGCATCCGTGCCGCCCGCGCAGGCGTTCTCAACGCGCGTCACGCCGATGTTGGGAAGCCGCAACGCGATACCCATCTGGAAGCCTGCGCGGCCAACACCGATGTCTGGCATGTGGGTTGAGAACCATGCCGCGTCCAGCTGCTCGGGCGCGATGCCAGCGTCCGCCATGGCTTCGGTGTAGGCTTCGACCATGAGGTCTTCGGGGCTCGCGTCCCAGCGCTCGCCGAACTTGCTGCAACCCACGCCGAGGATCGCGACTTTGTCTTTGATGCCTGTGGCCATGTCATGCCTCCTTTGTCGAGGGGATTGCCGCGCCGCCACGCACTTGCGTGGCATTCCCAACTTTACGCACCGGCGTGGCTTTCCAAAAATACCGCGTGAAGTCGCGCCGATCGTCGATGTCCTTGATGCGAAACACCATCTCGAGTTCGGTGCCCACGTCCACGTCGCCGGGTGCTACGTCGGTGAACTCCATCAGGATGCGGCCGCCGCCGTCGAAGTCGACCTGGCCGTAACAATGCGGCGGCGCGCGGTGGAACGACAGGTACTCTGCCGACCAGCTCAGCACCTTGGCGCGGCGCTCGGCCAGCTTGTACGGGCGCTGCGTGTCCAGCCGCGCATGGCCGGGGTCGTACGTCATTCGCGACGGCGGGAAGTGCACGCTGCCTGTGACTTCGCAGCGCCCGGCCACCATGCCGAGCAAGGCCGCGCGGTGCCGCCACAGCGTGGTCAACGCGGTCTTGCGGTCTTGTTCGCCGCGCATGCCGCGCTCCAGATCGAGCTGCTCGCAGAACGACAGGAACTTGGTGTAGTTGGTTTCTTCCTTGCCGCGCGCGAGCCAGTGCGCCACGCCCTTGGCCGGCCGGAAGCGCTGCAACGCAGGCGTGGTGCGCAACACGATGGCCTGCGCGCCGCTGCCGAACTGCGCGAGCAACAGCACCTGCCCGGGCTGGGCGCGTTCCAGCACATGGGCCAGCAGCAGCAGCGCGTGCGCGGCGCCGGTGTCGCCCACGCTATCCGCCAGGTTGTCGACCACCGCTTCGGCGCGCACGCCGCAGGCCTTGGCGATCTGCCGGTCCATCTTCGCGAACGTGCTCGGGAAAATAAAGTGATCGACCTGCGCCGCGCTGACACCGGCCTGTGCGAGCGCCTGCGCCACGACCGGCGGCACGAGCTTGGCGATGCCTTCGTCGCGCACCCAGCGCTCTTCCCAGTGGTAATCGATGTCCTGCCCGCTCTGCCGAAAGTGGTCGACGAAGTCGGCCGTGTGCACGCTGCTGCCGAGCACTTGCGCGAGCACGTCTTCCCCCTCGCCGAGCAGCAGCGCGGCGGCGCCGTCGCCCTGGTCGAGCTCCTGCGGGCTTGCGGCACGTGCCAGCCGCCGATCCGTCGCGATCACGAGCTGGTGGCCCTTGCCGGCGCGCACCGCGTCGAGCGCCTGCTCAAAAGCCGTGAGCGCCGCGCGCTGCGAGCCGCCGGTGTCTTGCGCGGCGATGCTGCTGCCGAGCGTGAGCACCTCGCCGACGATCGCGGCATTCAGGCGCTCGGCAAAGGGCAGCGTGTTCGACGCGAGCACCACGCCGCGCACGTGGCTGCGGTCGTCATTCGGGCCCAGGCAATCACGCGCCGCGGCCACGGCAAACGTGAGGCTGTCTTCGTCGAAGTTCGCCATCGAGCGCGTGCCGCGGCCCTTGCCCACCAGGTGCGGGGCGTACCAGGCATTCGCGTCCACGATCGCGCGCCGACTCAGGCGCAGGCGGGGCACATAGCCGCCGTAGCCGAGGATTCCGATCATCGTCAGGGACCTTTCTCCAGGGTGATGTGTTCTGTGGCGCGATCCAGACCCGCAGGCCCAGTGCCGCCCGCGCGCGAGGCCACCGTGCGACGCCTGCATTCTCGGTTGAAGATGTCGATCGGCACTCGTGGCGACAAGGCGATTATTCGCCCAGCAGCTGTGCCCCCGTGGCACGCGCAGCGCGGGTTGCCCCGAAGCTGGCCGGCAGCGCCTTCGATCTAAGATTCGGTCGCGCGGCCGTCTCAGAGGTTGAGAGTTTTTCGCTGCGACCACGTTTGCTCCCTCTCCCAGAAGGAGAGGGAGCAGGACCGAAAGACTCTCAATCTCTCAGTGGCGCACACGCTCAAGAGCCCGAGTCGGCTCACGAGCGACCCTTCATTTCCTCGCGAGGACATCGTTGCACCATGGCGTCCGACACCCCCGACAAGCCCGCGCCGACCGGGCGCTTTGCCGGCCAGACCGTGGTGGTGACCGGCGGCGGCACGGGACTTGGCAAAGCCATTGCGG
>JANOLA010000587.1:0-4257 GCA_031419535.1 Burkholderiales bacterium
CGCTTCCATCCATCCAGCCCCAACGCGCTGCGGTCCGCCAGCAGCCCCGTGTGGTTGAGGATGATGGGCGTGTCCGGAAAGTCCGCGGCGAGCCGCAGCGCCTCGTGCAGGTGCCACCACGGCGTTTGCAGGTCGAAGCGCAGCCCGTGGCGCGCGAGCTGCGCGTAGCCGGCACGCCAGCGTGGATCGCTCATGCCGCCCGGCGCGGCGTCACCCGGCGCGCGGTTCGCGCGCGGCTTGTGGCGGATGCTGCGCACGAACGAGAAGGCCGCTTGCGCCTCGAGCACGCGGGGCGCATCGGCAGCGTCGAGCCACGCCTGCGCCACCGCCACGCTCGGCAAGCCGTGCTCGCGGCGCAAGCGCTCGATGTAGCGCATCTCGCCCAGCGGGTCCGCAGGGTTCCACTCGGCCTCGACGTAGACCGATTTGTCGACGCGCATCGGCGCCGCGTCGGCACGGTAGTCCGGCGGCAGGTAGCGGCGCCGGATCGCGGAATAGTCGCCATAGCGAAACGGCACCGGCGGCTCGTCGCGCAGCCACGGGTGGTAGTTGAGCTCGGGGTCCCAGAAGTGTTGGTGGGCGTCGACGATGGTGAAGGCGTCGGGGGATGATTCATTGGGCGGGGTTGCGCCCTTTTCTCCTGAGGTCATTCGCGGATTGTCATCGCTGCAGCGATGGCGGCATGAGCGTCATGCACTGGCACCTGCTCACGACTTTTCCCTCCGCGTTTTCGCTGCGCCGGTTTTGCTTCTTCCAACCGTGGATTTAGAGGGCGGCGTTTTACGCGTCTCGCCCGCAAGTTCCGCCTCGATCTCCTCTACCGTCGGCAGTGCGGATCGCAGCCGCGCCGGCAGCGCCCGCGTCAATTCATAAGTCGAGATGCCGATCGGTTTGTCGATGCCCGCGAAGCTGTACTCGGCCAGCAGTTGATCCCGCGACTGGCAGAGGATCAAGCCGATGGTCGGGGCGTCGTTGGCGTGCTTGAGCCGGTCATTGACGACGCTGCAATAGAAGTTGAGTTTGCCGGCGTACTCGGGTTTGAACTTCCCCTTCTTCAAATCGATGACGACGAACCCCCGCAGCCGCAGGTGGTAGAAGAGCAGGTCGATGTAGAAGTCTTCGTCGCCGACATCGAGCCGGTATTGCCGGCCGACGAAGGCGAACCCCTGGCCGAGTTCGAGCAGGAATTTCTCCAGGTGGCGGACGAGTTCGGTTTCGAGTTCGCGCTCCTGGAACGGCTCGGCAAGGGTGAGGAAGTCGAAGATGTAGGGATCTTTGAGCGTGTGCTGTACGAGGTCAGACTGCGGCGCCGGAAGCGCCGCGGAGAAGTTGGAGACAGCCTTGCCGTGCCGGGCGTGGGCCTGGGCGTCGATCTGCAGGGCGAGGACGTTGCGGCTCCAGCCGTTGGCGAGCGCCTGCTCCATGTACCAGCGGCGGGTCGAAAGGTCCTTGACTTTCTCCATGAGAACGACGTGGTGCGCCCAGGGTACTGTCCAGAGCAAGCCTTCTTGCAAAAGTGCCACCGGCGGTGGCACTTTTGCCGTGGTGCGGATTTGTGACACAGGCTGTGGCACTTTTACGGCAGAGTGAATTTGCGCCGCCGCCTGCGGCGCATTTGAAGCCGTGTCACGGTATTCCCGGTAGAAGGCCAGCATTCGTTTGATGTTCCGCTCGGAAAAGCCCTTCAATTCCGGCAACTCGTTTTTCAACGCCGCCGCAAGACGGGGAATGACCGCCGCGCCCCAGCCTTCGCGCTGTTGGCGCCCATCGATGATCAGGCCGATATCCCAGTACAGGCGAACCAGCTCCGCGTTCACCGACAGCACTGCCCGCGTCTGCGCTGCTTGGATGCGGCCCTTCACATCGGCGAGCAAGGCCACAAAGTCGGAGCGGACGACGGCGGACGTACTGGACTTCTTACCCGCCATACCCAAGCTCCTTCTGGTTGGTGGCGATGGCGGGGTCGAGTTCGAGGTGCACCCGCTGGCCCAATGCGGTTGCGATGTTCAAGAGCGCATCCAGCGAGAAGCGAGACACCCGCCCGCGCAACAGGTCGTTGATGCGCGGTTGAGTCACGCCGCAGCGCTGCGCAGCCTCGATCTGCTTCCAGCCGTTGGCTTCGATCAGTTCGGCGATCTGGCGCATGAGGTGCGCCCTGGTACGCAGGTTGGCCGCCTGCTCCGGCGTATCCGCCAGGGCGTCCCACACGCTGGTGTAGGTGTCACCGCGCTTTTTCATTTCGTCCTCGCATCATTGCTGCGTATCGGCTCTTCGCGACGTCAATGAGACGGTCTGGTTATCCGCGTCCTTTGCCTTGGCTTGTGGGCCCGCGGTTCAGGCGCGCACCGCCGTTTTGTCGCGCGGGCACGGCGCGAACGCCGACGCTTCGGTTTGCAGTTGCCTGGCTGTTCGCAACATCGCTCCATGCCCCCTTCAAGTCGATCTTCGCTCCTTCGGCGATCGAGGTCCAGAACGCACCACCCTCTCACAACTTCCGAGGCAACTCGGATGCCGTCACGACCACGACATTGACTGTCTTGTGGTGCTTGCGACCGACGGATTTGAGCGCAGTCTGGGCGGCGACAACGCTGAGATTGCCAACGACGAGAACATCGATGTCGCTGTCGGCATCGTCGGTTCCCGAGGCCACCGATCCATACACGCCAACGTACGCCGCGTCGATGCGGTCGGCAACAGCGCGCAGATCGATCTGGTGCTCTATAGGTCCATTCGGCACATACCACATGAGATCGCACTGCATCAGCTTCTGTACTCGGAACTGAGCAACGACTGAGATTTCACCGCCTGCACCACGCCCCTCGTAAACCATCAGGGTCAGCGGCTTCGCTGCGTTGAATTCGGCTTTGTTCGTCAGCGACAGCTCAACGTTACCGGTGCCCCAGTGGAAACTCTGTCGGACATCGCGGCCATTCGAAGGCAGTGGGGCAATCTTGTCGGGATGCACGTGCCCGTAGAGTAGCAGCCTGTTCTTTTGCGGGACAACAGTCGCAAAGTTTATTGGGCGCTTGAGTTGTGATCAACTCTTCACCCCTCAGCGCGGCCCCCGCCGCCCGCCCGGACCCCCATGCCCCCCGACCTCAAACACCTCGTAGCCGAACACCGCATCCACGAAGTGGAGTGCGTCATCCCAGACATCACCGGCATCGCACGCGGCAAGATCCTGCCGAAGGACTTGTTCCTGAACAGCGGCGAGATGCGCCTGCCCAAGAGCGTGCTGCTGAACACCGTGAACGGGCAGCAGCCTGACAACGGCCCGCATGTGGGCGATACCGACCCGGACATGATCTGCCGCCCCGACGCGGCCACGTTCCGCGTGGTGCCGTGGGCGGCCGTGCCGGTGGCGGTGGTGATTCACGACTGCGTTGACTGGGATGGCACGCCGGTGCAGCTCTCGCCGCGCGCCGTGCTGCGCAAGGTGATCGAGCTCTACACGCAGCGCGGCTGGCGCGCTATTGTTGCGCCGGAGATGGAGTTCTACCTCGTCGCGCGCCAGCAGAACCCGCACGAGCCCTTGCGGCCGCCCACCGGCCGCACCGGCAAACCCGAGGCCGGGCGCCAGAGCTACTCGATTGACGCCGTCAACGACTTCGACCCGTTCTTCATGGAGCTGTCGAACTTCTGCGAGGTGCACCGCCTGGGCGTCGAGACGCTGATCCACGAGGCCGGCGCCGGGCAGATGGAAATCAATTTCGCGCATGGCGATCCGCTCGAACTCGCCGACCGCGTGTTCCTGTTCAAGCGCACCGTGCGCGAGACGGCGCTGCGCCACGGCATCTTCGCCACCTTCATGGCCAAGCCGATGGAGACGGAGCCTGGCAGCGCGATGCACATCCACCAGAACATCGTCGACGCCGACGGCCACAACGTCTTCAGTTTGGCCGACGGCGGCGCCAGCCCCGAGTTCTTCCACTTCATCGCCGGCTTGCAGAAGTACGTGCCGCTGGTGATGCCGATGTTCGCGCCCTATGTCAATTCGTACCGGCGCCTCGCGCCCTACATGTCGGCACCGACGAATGTGCGGTGGGGCCACGACAACCGCACCTGCGGCATCCGCATCCCCAAGTCGACTCCGGAGGCGCGCCGCGTCGAGAACCGCGTTCCCGGCGTGGACGTGAACCCCTATCTCGCGATCGCGGCCACGCTGGCTTGCGGCTATCTGGGTTTGAGCGAGCAACGTTTGCCGGGCGATGCCACCGAGGGCAGCGCGTGGACGCACGAGAACGAATTGCCGCGCCA
>JANOLA010000588.1:0-1904 GCA_031419535.1 Burkholderiales bacterium
GGTGGCGGCGACCACCGGCAGCGCACCGTCCAGGCACTCCTGAACGTAGCTCGGCTGCGGCGGCTGGGCCGGGTGCAGGCGGTTCGCGCGCTGCACCTCGCGGGCGTCGCGCGCGAGTTCGGTGAAACTCGTCGCGCTCCAGACTTCGGCGTGCACGCCGAAATCCTGCTCCAGCAAAGCGGCCGCGGCGAGCGCCTCGAGCAGAATCGTTCCCGCGCCGAGCAAGCGCACCTGCGCCGCGCCGCCGCTCGCGCTATCGCTCGCATCTCGGCAGCGGTACAGGCCGCGCACGACGCCGTCTTCGAGGTTCGCGATCTGCGTCGGTAGCGCGGGCTGCGCGAGGTTCTGGTTGCTGACGGTGAGGTAATAGAACTCGTCGCATTGCTCGTCGAGCAGGCGCTTCACGCCAAACGCGACGATCAGCGCCAGCTCGTAGCCATACGCCGGGTCATAGGCGCGGCAGTTCGCGATCGTTGATGCGGCGAGCAGGCTGCTGCCGTCCTGGTGCTGCAGGCCTTCGCCCGACAGCGTGGTGCGCCCGGACGTGGCGCCGATCAGGAAGCCACGCGCGCGCGAATCGGCGGCGGCGAGGATCAGGTCGCCGACGCGTGTGAAGCCGAAGCATGAATAGAAGATGTAAAACGGCAGCATCGGCACGCCGTGCGTGCTGTAGCTCGTGGCCGCGGCGATCCAGCTGCTCAGCGCGCCCGCTTCCGTGATGCCTTCTTCCAAGATCTGGCCGCTGCGCGACTCTTTGTAGTACAGCAACTCGTCCTTGTCTTCGGGCTCGTAAAGCTGGCCCTGCGCGGCGTAGATCGCCACCTCGCGGAACAGGCTTTGCATGCCGAAGGTGCGCGCTTCGTCGGCGACGATCGGAACGATGTGCTTGCCGATGCGTTCATCGCGCAGCAACTGGGTGAGCTGGGCGACGAACACCATCGTGGTGGATTGTTCGCGCCCGGCCAGGCGCTCGATCAGTTTGGCGGTGGCTGCGTTGTCGGGCGTGGCAAGGCGCGGCGCTGATGCGCTGCGCGCCGGCAGGTAGCCGCCGAGGCTTTTGCGCCGCTCGTGCAGGTAGCGCATCTCGGGGCTGCTGGCATCGGGCCGGTAAAAATTCAGCGCGCACGCTTCGTCGTCTTTCAACGGCAGCGCGAAGCGGTCGCGGAACGCGAGCAGCGCGGCGTCTTCTAATTTCTTTTGCTGGTGCGAGCCCATGCGGCCTTGGCCCCAGTGGCCCATGCCGTAGCCCTTCTTGGTCTGCGCGAGGATCACGCTGGGCCTTCCCGTGTGCGTGGTCGCGGCGTGGTACGCGGCATGGATCTTCACCGGGTCGTGGCCGCCGCGGCGCAGGCGGTCGATGTCGTCGTCCGACATGTGCGCCACGAGCTGCTGCAACTCCGGGTACTTGTTGAAGAAATGCTCGCGGTTGAAGCGCCCGTCGGTCGCGGCGTAGGCCTGGAATTCGCCGTCGACCGTCTCATGCAAGCGCTTCAGCAGCACGCCGTCGACGTCGCGCGCGAACAGCGGGTCCCAGTCGCTGCCCCACATCAGCTTGATCACGTTCCAGCCCGCGCCGGCGAACAGGCCCTCCAACTCCTGCACCACCGAGCCGTTGCCGCGCACCGGCCCATCGAGCCGCTGCAAATTGCAGTTGACGACGAACACCAGGTTGTCGAGGCCCTCGCGCGCCGCGAGCGAAAGCCCAGCCAACGATTCCGGTTCGTCCATCTCGCCGTCGCCGACGAAGGCCCAGACTTTGCGGCTCTGGGTGTTCAGCAAATCACGGTCGCGCAGGTAGCGCATGAAGCGCGCCTGGTAGATCGCCGTGATCGGCCCCAGGCCCATCGAGCCGGTGGGGAACTGCCAGAAGTCGGGCATCAGCCAGGGGTGGCAGTAGGACGACA
>JANOLA010000589.1:0-1685 GCA_031419535.1 Burkholderiales bacterium
GGGGGTGGCCCGGGGGGGGGTTGGTGTTTGTGTGTTTTTTTTTTTGGGCCTCGCCCCCCCCCCCCCACGCGGTGCGCCACCCCCCCCGACTCTGAACCTCTCAGGGCTCGGGCAACGGCACGGGGCGAGCCGGCGGCTTGAGCAGCACCAGCGCCAGCGCCGCACCGCTGCACAGCATCGCCAACCACTGCAGCGGACCGAGCGGTTCACCGTGCATCACGGCGCCGGCGATCATCGCGACGACAGGAACCAGAATCGCCGACAGACCGGCCACATTCGCCGGCAGCAATCCGACGATCGAGAACCAGCACAGGTTGCCGATGCCCATCGGGATCAGCGCGATGTAGACGATCACGGCAATCGTCACGTTTGACGGCATGAACCATTGCCAGTCGCCGAGCAGCAGCGCGCCTGCCGTCATCGGCACCGCGCAGATGAGCAGTTGCCAGCCGGTCAGCACCATCGCCGACACCGCGACGCCGGAGCGTTTCAGGATCAGCGTGCCCACCGCCCAGCCCAGACCGGCAAGCAGCCCCAGCCCCATGCCGAGCGGCGCTTGCGCATACGCCTGAAAACTCGGCACCATCAACAGCGTGACGGCTGCGGCGCCGAGCGCCACCGCGCACATCAGTCGGCGCGTCAGGCGCTCGCCGAGCACGGCCCAGGAGATCAGCGCGGACCAGAGCGGCATCGTGAAGCCGAGCACGGCGGCCTGGCCGGAAGGAATCAAGATTGCCGAGTAGGTGCTCGCGATGTTCCACAGCACCAGGTAGAACAGCGTCGCGGTGACGATCGGCGGCCAAAACTGGCGCGGGATCGCGAGCGACTCGCCGCGGGCTCGCGCGACGATCAGCAGCATGCCGCCGGCGAGCGTGACGCCGACAGCGCGAAAGGTCCACACCGACACCTCGCGCGTCGCATACGGAAACAAGGGCCAGTTGGTGCCCCACAACAGCGTGAGGATGGCGAGCAGGATCAGCGCGCGCGGCGGGATGCGGTGGTGTTCGGCGGTGCTCATTCGCGCTGCAAGGCTCCGATGCCGGCTGGGGCCTGGCGTGTGTCATTGTCGGTGGCGCCGCGCCGATGCGCGCCGATACAATCCGCCGCCCTTTCAAGCCCCAGCGTTCAATGCCGACACCCTTGCGCGACCGCCTTTTTGTGATGGCGCAGTACGCGATGCCCAAGCAGGCGATGACCTCGTTGGCCGGTGTGGTGGCGGGTGCGCGCGGCGGCGCGCTGACGCAAGCCATCATTGCGCGCTTCGTCAAGCGCTTCGGCGTGAACATGGCCGAGGCGGCACAGCCCGACATTCGCGCCTACGCGACGTTCAATGAGTTCTTCACCCGTGCGCTCGCGCCCGGTGCGCGGCCTGCGGCTCATGCCGACATGCTGTGTCCGGTGGACGGTGCGATCAGCGCGTTCGGTGCGCTCGAGCGCGATCGGGTCTTTCAGGCGAAGGGGCATTCCTATTCGAGCACGGCGCTGCTGGGAGGCGATGCGAAGCTGGCGGCGCAATTCGACGATGGCCATTTCGCCACGCTCTACCTGAGCCCGAAGGACTACCACCGCATCCACATGCCTTGCGCCGGGCGCTTGCTGCGCATGATCCATGTGCCCGGCACGCTGTTCTCGGTCAACCCTGCCACGGCGCAGGCCGTGTCGGGGCTGTTTGCGCGCAACGAGCG
>JANOLA010000590.1:0-6302 GCA_031419535.1 Burkholderiales bacterium
CCCGGGTTCGAAGAGGCGACCGAAGGCGAGGAGGTCGAGCGCAAGGAGAAGCTCAAGACCAAGTGGGCGCAGCTCGAGGCCGTGGTCGGTGCTTCGAGCCGGCTGGAGCTGGTGGCCAAGGACATCGTCGAGCACTTTGAGGGTCGGCTCGAGGCGATGCTTGGGAAGGCGATGGTCGTCTGCATGAGCCGGCGCATCTGCGTCGAGCTGTACCACGAGATCGTGAAGTTGCGCCCTGAATGGGGAAACAGCGCGCACGGGACCGACGACGAGCAGGGCACGCTCAAGGTGGTGATGACCGGCTCGGCCTCCGACCCGGCCGACTGGCAGCAGCACATCCGCAACAAGGCGCGGCGCGAGGCGCTGGCGAATCGCTTTCGCAACCCGAAGGACGAGTTCAAGCTCGTTATCGTGCGCGACATGTGGCTCACCGGTTTCGACGCGCCGAGCATGCACACGATGTACGTCGACAAGCCGATGCGCGGGCACGGTCTGATGCAGGCCATCGCGCGCGTCAACCGCGTATTCAAGGACAAGCCCGGCGGGCTGGTGGTCGACTACCTGGGCCTCGCGCAGGAACTGAAGCAGGCGCTCGCCACGTACACCGAGAGCGGCGGCACCGGGCGCACGGCGCTGGACCAGGACGAGGCGGTCGCTGTGATGCTGGAGAAGTACGAGGTGTGCGCCGGCCTCTTCCACGGCTTCGACTGGTCGAAGTGGACGACCGGCACGCCGCAAGAGCGGCTCGGCCTGCTGCCGCCTGCGCAGGAGCACGTCCTGGCTCAGGAAAGCGGCAAGGAGCGTTGCGTGGGCGCGGTGCGCGAGCTGACGCAGGCTTTTGCGCTGGCGGTGCCGCACACCGAGGCGCTTCGCATTCGCGACGACGTGGCGTTCTTCCAGGCGGTACAAGCGGTGCTCGCCAAGCGCGCGCCCGGCGACGCGCGGCCTGAGGAGGACATCGAGCACGCGGTGCGGCAAATCATCTCGCGTGCCGTGGCGCCCGAGGGTGTCATCGACATCTTTGCTGCGGCCGGGTTGGCGAAGCCCGACATTTCGATCCTCTCCGAGGAGTTTCTCGGCGAGGTGCGCGGGATGCCGCAGCGCAATCTCGCGGTGGAGCTGCTGCAGAAGTTGCTCAAGGGTGAGCTGGCGATGCGGCGGCGCAAGAACGTCGTGCAGGCGCGTTCGTTTGCGGAGATGCTGGAGCAGACGATCCGCCGGTATCAGAACCGCGCCATCGAGGCGGCACAGGTGATCGAGGAGTTGATCGGGCTGGCGAAGGAGATGCGCGAGGCCCATGCGCGCGGCGAAGCGCTGAAGCTCTCGGAGGACGAGCTTGCGTTCTACGACGCGCTCGAGACCAACGACAGTGCGGTGAAGGTGCTCGGCGACGACACGCTGCGGACCATCGCGCAGGAGCTGGTGAAGACCGTGCGTGCCACCGTCACGATCGACTGGACGCTGCGCGAGAATGTGCGCGCCCAACTGCGGGTGCTCGTGAAGCGCATCCTGCGCAAGCATGGCTACCCGCCTGACAAGCAGGAAAGGGCCACCCAAACCGTACTGGAGCAAGCTGAATTGCTCTCCGGTGGCTGGGCCATCGCGTGAGCGCAGACCCTGGAACCCACATGACAGACCCCAAGAAACCCCTGCGCTCCAACCTCATTCACCAAGGCCTGGACCGCACGCCGCACCGGGCTTTTCTTCGCGCCGTGGGCATGGCGGATGAAGACTTCGGCAAGCCGATGGTGGGCATCGTCAGCCAGCACGGCGAGAACACGCCGTGTTCGATGTCGCTCGGCCCTCAGGCCGACGCCGCGCGGCTGGGCGTCGCCGCGGGCCAGGGCGTGGCGGTGCCGTTCACGACGATCTCGGTGTCCGACGGCGTGTCGATGAACCACCGCGGCATGCGCATGAGCCTCGTATCGCGCGAGCTGATCGCCGACTCCATCGAAGCCGTGGTGCGGGCCCACTGCTACGACGCGTTAGTGGGATTCGCTGGCTGCGACAAGACTCTCCCCGGCGTGATGATGGCGATGGTGCGCCTGAACTGCCCGAGCGTCTTCGTCTACGGCGGCGCCATGCTGCCGGGGCGCTGGCGCGACAAGGACGTGACGATTCTGACCGCGTATGAAGGCGTGGGCGCGGTCTTGAACGGCACGATGACGGAAGCGGAACTCGAAGAACTGGGCCACGCCTGCGCGCCGACGTTGGGATCGTGCCCGGGCCAGTTCACCGCGAACACGATGGCGATGGTGGCCGAAGCGCTGGGCCTCGCGATTCCCGGCTCTGCCATGCTGCCGGCCGTGTACTCGCAGCGCCTCGCGCTCGCGCGCCAGGCGGGACGCCGCGCCACGGAACTCGTGCTGCAAGGCGGCCCGCTGCCGCGCGACCTGGTGACGCGCAAGTCGCTCGAAAACGCCACCGCTGCCGTTGCCGCCACGGGAGGATCGACGAACGCCGGCTTGCATCTGCCGGCCATCGCGCATGAAGCCGGCATCCGGTTCACGCTCGACGATGTGGCCGACGTGTTTGCCCGCACGCCGTTGATCGCGAACCTGCAGCCCGGCGGCAAGTACCTCGCGATCGATTTGCACCAGGTGGGTGGCGTCAGCGTCGTGCTGAAAGCGCTGCTCGACGGTGGTTACTTGCACGGCGACGCGCTGGCGTTGTCTGGCCGCACGCTCGCCGAAGAATTGGCGGGTGTCGGCGCGCCCGACGGCGATGTCGTGCACCGCACCCGGCAAGCGCTGCTCGCCGGCGGCGGCGTCGTCGTGCTCAAAGGCAACCTCGCACCCGACGGCGCATTGATCAAGGTCGCGGGCCTGAAGAGTTCCATCTTCGAAGGGCCAGCGCGGGTTTTCGAATCCGAAGAAGAAGCCTTCGCCGCCGTCACGGCACGCAGCTACTGCGCCGGCGATGTGCTCGTGATTCGCAACGAAGGCCCGGTCGGCGGCCCCGGCATGCGCGAGATGCTTGGCGTTACCGCGCTCGTCTACGGCCAGGGCATGGGCGAACAGGTGGCGCTGCTCACCGACGGGCGCTTCTCCGGCGCGACCCGCGGATTGATGGTCGGCTACATCGGGCCGGAAGCGGCGCTCGGGGGCACGATCGCACTGCTGAAAGACGGCGACCGCATCCGCATCGACGGCGAAAAGCGCACGCTCGATTGGCTGGCGAGCGACGCAGAAATCGCGCAGCGCCGCGCTGCATGGAAGCCGCGCGCGACCGAGCGCCTGGCTGGCGTGCTGGAGAAATACGCCAAGCTGGTCGGCCCGGCGCACCTGGGGGCGGTCACGCATTCGGGGGCGGTGGAGTGGCCGCGCGGGTAGGCTGCAGGGGCTGCGGCGGCACGAAACGTGCACGAAGGCGGGTGCCCCGTGCGAACGACAGCTCAAGTTCGCTTGTCCGCGCCGCCACGATTTTCGCTACCGCCGCCGCCCTTCCAGCAGATCGGCCTCCTCCGCCACGATCTCGCTCAGGAAGTCCAGCACCGCGCGCACGCGCGTCGCGCGGCGCATGTCGGCGTGCACCACGGCCCACAGCTCGGTGATGAGCGGCGGGCGCGCATAGGCTCGGCGCAGCAGCGGGTCGGTGTCGCCGGCCAGCGGCAAGACGTTTGGCATCGAGGCCATCGACATCGTGCGCATGCGCGACGAGTTCGCGCACGGGCTGGCCGCAGCCTGCCCGCCGCGGAGCCTGAGGGGTGTGGTCAACTTGATCGCAAGCACAGCCACGACCCTCAGTGCCTCACCCCACCTCGGGCAGCCCCGACAGCGACCTTGCCACGCCCGGCCAGTTCCGCCCGCGCCTCAGTCTGCAAACGCTGACCCGCGGCGATGGCCTGCTGGGCCTGCGCGCCCGTGACGGCTTCGGCCCGCGCAGCACCCAGCTCACCGTCGCAAAGATCACCTGGACCTACGCGACGGACAAAGGCCTGCACTGGGAAACGCCGGCACCGACGCGAATCCTGAATACCCGGCCCAAACCGACCGTGCTGCTGCGCGGCGCGTGGAGCGAGCGCGTGCTGATGCAGCGCAACCTCTCGGCCGAAGCCGATGCGTCCGACGCACTTTGGGCGAGCGGCTTGCGCCCCTTGCCGATGCAGGCGATGCAGTGGCGGCGCAAGGAGGCGGGGCACGGCCATGAAGACCTGTGGTCGCTGCCCGAAGAAGCGCATTTTGGCGATTTCTGGGCCGAGCAGGTGCCCAAACTCCAGGCGCAGGCCTGGGCCATCGTCGTGCAGCCGGGTTTTGCGCACCAGAGCGTGGCGGTCGATCGCTGGCGCATCGTCGTCAATCCCGACAGCGGCGCCGAAGAAGGCCGAGAACTGGTCGAGCCGCTGGGCCCACGCGTGCACGCGTTGACCGCGCTGCGCCAGCCGGCGCGCGAAGGCTCGTTCATGCTGAGCCTGGGTGTCGATGTCGACGGCGAAACGCTCGACCTCGCGCCGCTGCTCGCCGACTTGCTGAAGCGCGACGCGCGCTGGCTGAACGCGCGTGAAGTCGCGCAGATCGACGATTCGGCGATCATCGTGCTGCGCGCGCCCGGCGGGCGCCGCATCGAGGCGCCTGCGGCGCCGCTGAAAGCGATCGTCGCGGCGATGCTGGACCTACTCACCGACCCGAAGCGCAAAGACGGCCCGCTGCGCCTGGCCGACTGGGAAGCGCAACGCATCGAGGCGATGCGCCTGGCGCTGCTCGATGCGCACGCCGATCGCGCCAATCGAGTTGAACGCGCCGGCACGCAAGGCGCGTGGCAACTGCAAGGCGACGCCGGCCTGGCCGCGCTCGCGCAGCGCCTGCGCGCGGCGGGCACGCCGGCACCGCTGGACGCGCGACTCATGGCCACGGTGGGCCTGGGGCCGGGTCTGGGTTTCACGCTGCGCCCCTATCAACTGCACGGCGTGGCGTGGCTGCAATACCTGCGCGAGCAGCACCTGGCCGGCATCCTCGCCGACGACATGGGCCTGGGCAAAACGGCGCAGGTGCTGGCGCATCTGCTGATTGAAAAACACGCCGGGCGCCTGGACCAACCCGCGCTCATCGTGCTGCCGACCTCGCTGATCGCGAATTGGCAGGCCGAGGCCGCGCGCTGCGCGCCAAGCCTGCGCGTGCTCACGCTGCAAGGGGCTGAGCGCGCCCGCGACTTTGCGAACATGGCGCAGCACGACATCGTCTTCACCACCTACCCGCTGCTGTGGCGCGATGTGGACGCACTGCAAGCGCAGCCCTGGCACCTGCTGATTCTTGACGAAGCGCAGATGGTGAAAAACGCCGCGAGCCGCGCCGCCACGGCGCTGCGCCAATTGCGCTCGCGGCACCGCCTGTGCGTGACCGGAACGCCGCTGGAAAACCACCTCGGCGAGTTGTGGGCGCATTTCGATTTTCTGATGCCCGGTTTTCTGGGCGATTTGCGCGGCTTCACGCGAATCTGGCGCAAGCCCATCGAGGTGAACGGCGAAACCTTGCGCGCGCAATTGCTCGCGCAGCGCGTGCGCCCGTTCATCCTGCGCCGGCGCAAACTCGACGTTGCAGCGGAGCTGCCGCCGAAGACGGAAGTCATCCGCCGAGTGCAGCTTGTCGGCCAGCAGCGCGCGCTCTACGAGAGCGTGCGCGTCGCGGCCGACGAACAGGTGCGGCGCGTGCTCGCGCGCCAGAGTTTTGCCGGTGCGCAGATCAGCATCCTCGACGCGCTGCTGAAACTGCGCCAGGTGTGCTGCGACCCGCGCCTCGTGAAAGGCACCCAGAGTGCCGGAAAGACCGCGCCCGCGACGACGGAGCGCGCGAAGATGGAGTGGCTGCGCGATACGCTGCCCGAATTGGTGGACGAAGGCCGGCGCGTCCTCGTGTTCTCGCAGTTCACGGAGATGCTTGCACTGGTGCAAGAGGAACTCACCGAGCTCGGGTTGCCTTACCTCGTGCTCACCGGCGAGACCCCGGTGCGCGAGCGCGGCGAGATCGTCAAACAATTCCAGGCCAAGACCGTGCCCGTCATGCTGCTCAGCCTGAAAGCCGGCGGCGTGGGCCTGAACCTCACCGCCGCCGACACCGTGATTCACCTCGACCCGTGGTGGAACCCGGCCGTCGAACAACAGGCGACGGCGCGCGCGCACCGCATCGGCCAGGACCAGCCGGTGTTCGTCTACAAACTCGTCGTCGCCGGCAGCATCGAAGAGAGAATGCTCGCGCTGCAGGAGCGCAAGACGGCGTTGACGGAAGGCGTGCTCGGCGTCGATGCGGCAGCGGCGCCGAAGTTCAGCGCTGAAGATTTGCGGGGCTTGCTGGCGCCACTGGTGTGAG
>JANOLA010000591.1:0-2996 GCA_031419535.1 Burkholderiales bacterium
CGCGCCGCAGGTGTTTCCGGTTTCCTTCGTCTCGATGGGCCGGGTCGCGGTCTACTTCGAGGCAGCCGCCGTCATCATTTCGCTGTCGCTGCTCGGGCAGATCCTCGAGCTGAAGGCGCGCTCGCAGACTTCCGCTGCAATCAAGTCGCTGCTCGGCCTGGCGCCGAAAACAGCACGTCGGATCGAAGCCGATGGCAGCGAGGCGGATGTCCCGCTGACGCATGTGCACGTCGGTGATCTGTTGCGCGTGCGTCCCGGCGAAAAGGTGCCGGTCGACGGCGTCGTGGTCGAAGGCAGCAGTGCAATCGACGAATCGATGTTGACGGGCGAGCCGCTGCCGGTGACCAAGCGCGCGGGAGACAAGCTGATCGGCGCCACGCTGAACACCCGCGGCGCACTCGTGATGCGCTCGCGGCATGTCGGCTCGAGCACCGTGCTCGCCCAGATCGTGCAGATGGTCGCGCTGGCGCAGCGCTCACGCGCGCCGATGCAACGCCTGGCCGACACGGTGGCGGGCTACTTTGTCGTCGGCGTCCTTGGCATCGCGCTGCTGACCTTCTTCGGCTGGGGCTTGTTCGGTCCCGCATCGGCGAATGAATCGAGCTGGGTCTACGGCCTGATCAACGCGGTGGCCGTTCTGATCATCGCCTGCCCCTGCGCGCTGGGCCTGGCCACGCCGATGTCGATCATGGTCGCCACCGGGCGCGGCGCAACCCACGGCGTGCTGTTCCGCGACGCCGCGGCGATCGAGAACCTGCGCAAGATCGACACCTTGATCGTCGACAAAACCGGCACGCTGACTGAAGGACGGCCCGCGTTCGAGCGTGCCGTGGCCGGCGCAGGATTCACAGAGGCCGAGGTGTTGCGCCTGGCGGCGAGCCTGGACCAGGGCAGCGAGCATCCACTGGCCGCGGCAATCGTCGCGGCGGCGCGGGAGAAGCAGTTGCTGCTCGACAAGCCCGAGCAATTCGATTCCGCCTCAGGCATCGGTGTGCAGGGCACGCTGGCCGGCAAAGCCCTCGCGCTGGGCAACACGGCGTTGATGCAGCAGCTGGGCGTCGATGTGGCGCCGCTGGCGGCGCAGGCCGAGGCGTTGCGCGCACAAGGCGCGAGCGTGATGCACCTGGCTGTGGACAGGCAGCTTGCCGGGCTGCTGGCCGTGTCCGACCCCATCAAGGCGACGACGCCCGATGCGTTGGCCGCCCTGCGCAAGGCGGGGCTGCGCGTCGTGATGGCCAGCGGCGACGGTCTGACCACGGCACGCGCCGTGGCGGAGCAGCTGGGCATCGACGAGGTGCACGGCGGGGTGACGCCGGCCGACAAGCTCGAGCTCGTCGAGACGCTGCAGCGGGAGGGCCGCGTCGTCGCGATGGCCGGCGACGGCATCAACGACGCCCCGGCCCTGGCCAAGGCCGACGTCGGCATCGCGATGGGCACCGGCACCGACGTCGCGATGAACAGCGCCCAGCTCACGCTGATCAAGGGCGACCTGCGCGGCATCGCCACGGCGCGCGCATTGTCCGTCGCGACCATCGTCAACATGAAGCAAAACCTGGCGTTCGCCTTCGTCTACAACGCGCTCGGTGTGCCGCTCGCCGCGGGCGTGCTGTACCCGTTCACCGGCTGGTTGCTGTCGCCGATGATCGCCGCGCTGGCGATGAGCCTGAGCTCGGTGTCGGTGATCGGCAATGCGCTGCGCTTGCGCGCCGCCGCAATAGATCGGCCACCTTCTGGCGGGCTGCTCGGGCACCCCCGAAAAACTCTCAAGCTCTGACGCGCGGCGCTGGGAGCAACGCGTGCCAGACATCGGTCGGCAGCCGACCGGGGCGCCGGATGGCGCCCCGGTCCAGCGAGCCTGGCGCTGGTCGGTCGAAGCGGCGCGAAGCTGGCGCACGCGACATTGCTTGAACAGTCCCACCCGCTTGGGTACGATGGCCTCAGCGCGCGCAGCCCAGGACGCGCGGACAGCACACACAACGTCGTCGGAGGAAACATGATCGCTGACAACATCCAGCGCACCGAGGGTCCGCGTACCGTCATCGTGCGCGCCCTCATCGGGCATGCCGCGCTGCTGGGCGTGTTCTTTGTGCCATTGACGAAGCCATTGCTGATCGCGGCGCTGATCGGCTTCTTCATCCGCGTGTTCTCGATCGAAGGCGGCGTGCACCGCTACTTCTCGCATCGCAGCTACAAGACGACGCGGGCATTCCAGTGCTTGCTCGCGGCGTTGGCCGCGGCCAACGGCCAGCGCGGGCCGATTTGGTGGGCCGTGATCCACCGCCGCCACCACCGGTACTCCGACCAGCCCGGCGATCCGCATTCACCGGTCACCCTGCCCTGGTACAAGGCCTACTACACCTGGCTGATCGACGAGGACACGCTGGCCACGCCGCTGGGCGAAGCCAAGGACCTGAGCCGCTACCCCGAGCTGGTGTGGATCAACAAGCACCACTACGTCTTCCCGCTGGCCACGCTCGCCGCGACCTACGGGATCGGCGAGTACACCGCGCTGTTCGGCCGCACCGGCCTGGGCCTGAGCGCGGTGGTGTGGGTGTTCTTCGTCAGCATGGTGGCCTCGCAGCACGCGCCCTACATGGTCAACGTGTTCGCCCACGGCACGCGGCCGAACTTCTTCAACCTGCGGCGCTTCGACACGGGCGACAGCAGCACCAACATGTGGTGGTGGGCCCTCCCCAGCATGGGCGCGGCCTTCCACAACAACCACCACCGCTGCATGAACGCGGCGCGCACCGGCTTCTACTGGTATGAGCTGGACCCAACCTACTGGGTGCTGCGCGTCCTGGCCACACTCGGCATCGTCTGGGACCTGAAGGAAGTGCCGGCCGAGGTGCTGGAAGAAGGCCGCCGCGGCGGGTCAGCGCCGCCGCGTTCATTCGAAGCTGAGTAGCGCCTGCATCGCCTGCGACCGGCCGCAGGGTCGACACCTTGATCGTCGACAAAACCGACACGCTGACCGAAGGACGGCCGGCGTTCGA
>JANOLA010000592.1:0-5489 GCA_031419535.1 Burkholderiales bacterium
ATGTCGATGCCCTTGACGTCCTGGCGGAAGCTGTAGTCTGGGGTGTCGATCGTCCACTCGATCCTGCTCGGTCCGTGCACCGGGAGACTGGGCACGCTGACCGAATAGCCATCCGACCTGGAGCAGTCGGTGACTTTGATCTGCAGCGAACAGTTCCCCTGCGAACATGCCGGTGATGCCGGCATCGAATACCTCGGGGCAGGAGCGGCGCAACCCTGCATGATTGCGGCGGCGACGAGTCCCGGAACGAATAGTTGCCTGACCATGCGCTTGTCTCCTCGATCCTGCGTTGAACCGGCCGGCCCCGCTACCGGCTTTGGCTCGTTTCACTGAATCGGCAGTCACGGGTGCCGCGAAACGCGAATATGTTCCCTTTCGGGTGGCCAGTCCAGCGCTGAGGCGCGGGGCTGAGTCGATCCATGCCGATGGTGCGCAGTGTCGGGGTTTGTCGCTTTCCAGGGTCGGGCAAAAAGAAGGCCGCGATTGTTTCCAGTTCTGAGACCTCCCTATTCGCGCTTTCCCAGCCTCGTACGCAGCGAATCCGCCAGAAGATTGATGCCCGCTGCCGACGCCACGTTCAGCGCTCGTTCAAAGAAGTCGCGTGCGGCCGCCGCTTGACCGCGCCGTTCCTCGTTTTCTCCCGAATGCATCAGATCGAGTGCGATGCGTTCGGGCAGACCGAGGTCTCGATCGATCTGTAGCGCGAGCTCCAGCGCCGACGCGGCCTCGTCGGTCTTGCCGACGCGGGTGCTGGCGCGCCCGAGCAGGCGCAACGCATTGGCGTGCTCGGAATGATTGCCCAATGCCTTGGAGAGTTCGGCGGCACGGGCCGCCTGGTCCACCGCACGCGCCACCTCGCCGCGCTCCAGCGCGACGAAGGCGCGCAGGTTCACCAGCGTGGGCGCGAGCGGGCAGGGGTCGGTGCACACGGCGCGCGCCTGGTCGGCCCAGTGCAGCGCCAGGCCGTGCGCGTTGGCGTCCAGGTAGAGCATGGCTTTGCGTGTCGCCGCCTGGCCGCGTTGCGCCTCGCTGTAGCGCTGCGGGGCAGTGAGCATGCGGTCGACGCGGGCGTGCGCGGCGTCGAGGTAATGACGGGCCTTTGTGGCGTCCACCTGGGCGAGGCGTGCGTGAACCAGCGCTAGATTGAGCAGCGCCGTGCCGCTGCCCTCGAAATCTTCCACCGAGTCGGACGCGGCGAGCGCTTCGCCGAAGGCCGCGAGTGCCGCGTTCAGGTCGCCGCGCCGCAGCGCGCGCGCGCCGTTCAGGTTGAACGTTTGGGCGCTCGCCTGTGCCGCGGTCGGCGGTTTGGGCGGCGGGCTGGAGCAGGACGTAAGCAGAGCGCTCGACAGAAGCAGCGCCGTCACCCTCACCCCAACCCTCTCCCAAAGGGAGAGGGAGCAAGAGAGCGAATGCCTGGCACGCTCAGCGCTCCCCCAGAGGGAATGGGGGTAAGAGTGCGAATCCTTCACGGGCTCAGCGCTTCGCGGGTTCACGCAGCGCCGCCGCATCGTGGCTGTCGATCGGCAGCAGCGCCGAAGGCGGCGCGGCGAGCATGCTGCGCACCGGCCAGGAGGTCTTGACGCCACTCACCAGGTCGCGCGTGTCATCGACGATCGGGCCGGCGCTGCGCAGCAGGTTCGGCAGCGTGGCGGAAGCCGCACTCGACACCGCGCGCACGTCGCGCGCGACGCCGCCCAGCTGCTCCAGCATCTCGCCGGTACGCGTGAGCAGCGCGGGCAGCTTGTCGTTGATGCCGGCCAGGCTCTTGTCGGCAGTGCCGACGAGCCCATCGACCCGCACCAGCGTCTGGTTCACCTGCGTCAGCGCGCCCTGCACCTGGCCGAGCGCGGACTGCGCCTGGCCCATCGCGGTGCGCAGTTGGCCCACCGCGCCCTCGGCCTGGCCGCCGATCGAAGCGACGCGCTTCCTCGCGTCGCCGCTCAGCGCCCGCAGTTCGCGCACCGTGCCGGCGAGGTCGCTCGAGGCTGCGTTGGCATTGGCCAGCACCGCGGCGATGTCGTCCTTGCGCCCGGCGGCGCTTTCGGAGAGCTGCTTCACGTCGTCCAGAATCGGCGCGAGGCGCGTGCGCAAATCGTTCGCCACTTCGGTGAGCGTGCGGCGCCGGCTGTGCGTGACGCGCGGGTCGCCGCGCGACAGCGGCTGCGCGGCCTTGCCCGGAGAGAGGTCGATCACGGCGGCCTGCAATTGCTCCTTGAACCACTCGGCGTGCGCGTCGCTGCGCAAGGCGCCGGCGCGCTCTTCGTCGATTTTCAGCGTGACCTTGACCTTGAGGTCGCGCTGCAAGACGACGTCGCTGACCGAGCCGATGCGAAACCCGCTCAAGCGCACGCTGATGCCTGGCGCGATACCGGCGGCGCTGTCGGCCAGGAAGTAGACATCGGCGGTGCGCGCGAACAGGCCGTGGCGCTGCGCGATCGCACCGGCGAGCAGCAGCGCGAGCAGCGCACCCAGGGCGAGCACGGCGAGCACCTGGCGCCGGATCGATTCGCGCTTCAAGGGTGCGGTGGTGGAGTCAGCCATGGTCGCCAAGGTTACTTCAGGATCGCGGCTGCGCCGGATCACACCAGCTTCAGCGCGAACGCGGCGATGTCCACGCCGATCACGAACGTCAGGCTGCCCGCGCACGCGGCGACCACGGCTTTCGGGATTTCGCCGACCTCGCGCTCCACCTGCAAGCCGTGGTAACACGAGATCGCCGCGATGCCCGCGCCGAACATCGCGCCTTTGGCGATCGACAAGGGAACCTGCCACCACACGGCGGCAATCAGGAAGTCGTCGAACTCGGCGGCGAATGTGGAGTCGAGCGTGAACACGGTGGTCACCAGCGCCGATGCGACGGCGACGAACTCGAAGCACGTCACCAGCAGGGCCGCGCCGATGGCCACGCCCAGAACGCGCGGCAGCACCACTTCGTCTTCATGCGTCACGCCGGCCAGCAGCGTCTCGCTCAACTCGCCGCGCAATTGCATCAGCGCCACTTCAGCGGCGATGGCGACGCTGCTGCGCACGATGACGATGAGCGCCGTCACCAACGGCCCGAGTTCGCGCAAGCCCCCGCCGACCACGGTGCGCAGCACCGCTTCGTTGTCGTCGCCGAGCAGCGCCAGCACGCGCGTCACGACCACCGCGCCGAACAGCAGGGCCACCAGCGCCGCGTAGGGCAGGGCGCGCACGCCGGTGAAGTGGATTTGCCGCCACAGCGCATCGCGCACCGAACGGTCGGCGAGCAAGCCGCGGTGCGCGAAGGCATGCACCAGCATCGAGGTGTAGCCTTGCGCGAGGCGGTTGCTGGCGGCGAGCATGGTGTGGATTCCAGCATGCGCCGCGTGCGCTGCGGACCCGGGAAACCCTGAGTCTGGCGGCGTGGCCGAACTATTCGTGCGGCGCCCGCACGGCGTTCACGTGGGGTGAGCGAGCCGGCCGCTCAGAGCCGCGACCCGGCATCACGTCCACGCCATCGCGCGTGTAGCGCGCCTCGCCGCCGTAGACGAGGCCACAGTGGATTGCCGAGAAGCTGCCGCGCTCTTGCGCGTACTGGCGCCACAGGTGCAGGTTGCGCGCGGCGTCGCCCGCCACGCTCGGGCCGGACTTGATCTCCACCGCGGCGATCTTGTTGCCGCGCTCCCAAGTGCTGCCGGACAGGTGCTCGTGCCCTTGTCGGCGCTTCGACTTCGGGCTGGCGCAGCCCGACTCGGCGCGCCACAATGCTTGGTGGATCGTTGGGCTGGTTCCAGGAGGGCGGGCGATGATGTTCAATCGAGATGGCTGTGCAATTGCATTGCGTGGACCGGGCGGCTGGGTTGCGCTGTTGCTGGCTTGTCGGGCTGCGGCCAACGCGCAGGCCCAGACGGCGCTGGGCACCGCGCTGGCACAGCCTGCGCAGGCCGGGAGCGCGCCCGCCGACAGCGCCGCGGCGCTGCGCGAGCGTCACGCCGCGTTGCAGGAGCCCTTGCGCAACAACCCGTTCGGCCGCGCGCTGCACCTCGATTCGGTGCAGAACTCGGGCGACTTGCGCGGCGACATTCACGCCGTGGTTGAACATCCGTTCGCGACCCTCGGCGCCGCGTTGGGCAAGGCCGAAACCTGGTGTGACATCCTGATCCTGCACCTGAACGTCAAGCAGTGCAGCGTGGCTCGAAACGCGGGCGTGGCAAGCGTGGCGATCAACGTCGGCCGCAAGTTCGACCAGCCGATCGAAGAGACGCACCGCGTCGACTTTTCCTTTCGTCAAGTGGCCTCCACGCCCGAGTACCTGCACGCCAGCCTGCGCGCCGACAGCGGGCCGATGGGCACACGCGACTACCGAATCGCCTTGCAGGCCGTGCCTCTGGACGATGGGCGAAGTTTCATGCACCTGTCGTATTCCTACGGTTATGGCATCGCGGCGCGGATCGCGCTGAGCGCCTACCTGTCCACGCTGGGCTCGGGCAAGGTGGGCTTCTCGGTGGTGGAGAAGCGCGCGGACGGCGCGCCCGTGCACGTGGGCGGTGTGCGAGGGGTCGTGGAGCGCAACACGATGCGCTACTACCTGGCGATCGATTCCTACCTCGGCTCGCTGCCCGCGCCACCCGCGCAGCAGGTGGAAAAGCGCTTGCGCGACTGGTTTTCCGCGACCGAGCGCTATGCCCTGCAACTGCACGAGATGAGCGAGAGCGAGTACCTGGAGATGAAGCGCAAGGAGGTGGCGCGCCGCAGCGCTGAAAGCAAACCCCCAGGGTAAGCCCGACGCCGCGCGAGCCCCGATTGCGGTTACAACTAAGCCTCCACCCGAAGCTCGCCATGAAGTTCTGGACCGCCGTTTCGCTGATCGCGCTGACGATGTTCACCGCCTTGGGCGTCTGGGCAGCGCAGCCGCAGTACCTGAGCGTGGACCATTCCGTGGACGCGCTGATCGACGAAGCGACGGCCAAAGCGATGTGGAAGAAGCTGCTGCCGGCGGCGCGCCTGGCAAAGCTCTATCCGGTGAAAAAATGGGGCTTCGCCAGTGAGGTCGAGGGCGGCTTCAGCGGTGCGAACACTTGCGTCGTGACGGCCCGCGCGATGATGATGCCGCTGCGCGGCAAGGTGCTCGAATTCAAGCCGCACAAGACCGCCACGACCTTCGACGCGCTGCCCGGTGCCACGCGCGAGCAGTGCCGCGAGCTGGCGCGCAAGAAGCTCGAAGAAGCGATTCAGGCGGTGGTGGCGGGCCTGGTCGCGACCTGAGCCGGCCAGAATCGATCTCCATCCGACATCACGGCGCAAGCGGGGAGCTTGCGCGGCACATCGAAGCGGGGCCCCCGGTGTGCCCGGCGTGCACCCGGATGAGGTGCCCGGCGCCGGCCGAAATGACGCAATGCAGCAGTAGACTTGCGCGCCATGATCAACTGCCCGAGTTGCGGCGAAGAGAACCCGCCCAAATTCCGCCTTTGCGGCTACTGCGGCACGCCGCTCGCGGCTGCGGCCGCACTGCCCGTGCAGGAGGTTCG
>JANOLA010000593.1:0-1838 GCA_031419535.1 Burkholderiales bacterium
CAGATTGCGCCATAACATGTGGCGCGTCACTTCGTCGTCGAATCGGATCGAGTTGAAGCCCACGCCCACCGTGCCGGGCGCGGCGAGTTTGCCCTGCACGGCGTCGGCGAACTCGGCTTCGCGCAGGCCTTTGTCGAGGCAGGTCTGCGGCAGAATTCCCGTCAGCAGACAGGCCTCGGGCTCGGGTAGAAAATCGGGTGCCGGCTGGCAGTAGTGCATCACCGGCGCCTCGGTCTCGTTCAGGTCCAGATCGGTGCGCACGCCGGCAAACTGCGCCGGCCGGTCGCGGCGCGGGTTCACGCCGAAGGTTTCGTAGTCGTGCCAGAAGAAGCTGAGCGGGGCCATGGGTCGCGAGTTTCCGTTTATTCCAGGCGCCGTGTGATCGCTTTCCCCGATTGGCGCGGTGCCGGTGTGCGCCCAAAGTCGAATCAGGGGCAGGCCGGGCGCGCCAGCTTAACCCGTGCGCGCCCGCGGCGGTCTTTCAACCCTTTGGAGAATCATCCATGTTGCAACGTCGAACGCTCTTGACCGGTATCTCCATCCTTGGCCTCAGCGCATGCGGCAGCATCGTCCCGCCCGACGCCGCACCGGTGTTGCGCCAGGCCGAACAGGCGATGGGCGGCACCAGCCTGAAATCGATCCGCTTCTCCGCGCAAGGCGGCGGCGCGCTGTTCGGCCAGGCGTTCATTCCCGGCATGGCGTGGCCGCGCATGAACTACACCTCGCTGACGCGCCTGGCCGACTACCAAGGCGGCGCCTACCGCGAAGAATTCAGCCGCGCCCGTGCCGAGCCGAACGGCGGCGGCGGCGTGCCGTTGATGGGCATGGGCGAGCAGCGCGCGGTCGGCTTGCTGCGCGGCAACACGGCGTGGAACCAGGCCGGCCCCACGTCGACCGCCGCGCCGGTGGCGCTGGACGAGCGCATCCACGACCTGTGGACCACGCCGCACGGTGCGCTGAAAGCCGCGCTGCGCAACGGCGCGACACTGAGCCAGCGCAGCGTTGACGGCAAGACGTTTCAGGCGGTGTCGTTCGCCGAGCCGGGCCGCTTCAGCGCGACGCTGCTGATCGGCCCCAACAACCTGGTCGAGCGTATCGAGTCGCGGCGCCCGCACCCGGTGACCGGCGACACCGACGTGATCACCACTTTCCTCGACTACAAGGACTTCCAGGGCGTGATGTTCCCGACCCGAATCCGCCAGAGCCAGGGTGGTTTCGAAGTGCTCGACGTCGCCGTCACCGAAGTTCAAGCGAACGCCGCCGCCGACATGGCCGTGCCCGATGCGGTGCGCGGTTTCAGCGAGCGCGTGGTCGCGGAAAAAGCCGCCGACGGCGTGTGGTACCTCGCCGGCGGTTCGCACCACAGCGTGCTGATCGAGATGAGCGATCACCTCATCCTCGTCGAGAGCCCGCTCTACGACGGCCGCGCCGCCGCCGTGCTGGCCGAGGCACGCAGGCTCGTCCCGGGCAAGCCGGTGCGCTTCGTCGTCAATTCGCACCACCACTTCGACCACGCCGGCGGCCTGCGCGCCGCGGCGTCGGAAGGCGCGACGCTCGTCACCAGCGCCGCGGCCAAGGGCCCGTTCGAACGCGCCTTCGGCAACCCGAACCGCATCAACCCCGACCTGCTCGCCAAATCGGGCCGCAACGCCAACATCATCGGCGTGCGCGGCAAGTACGAACTCAGCGATGCCACGCGCCGCGTCGAGGTCCATGAGATGACGGGCAGCATTCACGCGCAAGGTTTCCTGATGGTCTACCTGCCCAAGGAGCGCCTGCTGATCGAAGCCGACGCCTACACCCCGCTCGCCGTGGGCATGCCGCCGCCGGCGGTGGCC
>JANOLA010000594.1:0-1634 GCA_031419535.1 Burkholderiales bacterium
AAGCGCGCCATCACGCTGCGCCACCTGCTCACACACAGCGCCGGCTTCAGCTATGAAATCTGGAACGGCGACATCCAGAAGGCGCAAGCCGCTTGGGGGCTGCCGGGCATCACGGAATGCAAGAACACGTCGCTGCACACGCCGCTGCTGTTCGACCCGGGCGAGCGCTGGGAATACGGCATCAACATCGATTGGGCCGGCAAGATGGTTGAAGCGGTGAGCGGGCGCAAGCTCGGCGCCTACCTGCGCGACAACCTGCTCGACCCGCTGGGCATGGACAGCACGGCGTTTCGCATCACGCCGTCGATGCGCAGCCGCCTGGCCAAGCTGCACCAGCGCGGCGACGACGGCGTGCTGACGCCGATCGATCTGGAGATCGTGCAAGACCCTGAATTCGAGATGGGCGGCGGCGGCCTTTATGGCACCGTGGGCGATTACCTGAAATTCGTGCGCATGATCCTCAATGGCGGCGCCGGCAATGGCAACCGCGTGCTGCGGCCCGAGACGGTGAGCCTGATGTCGCGCAACAACATGGGCGACATTCGCGTCACCGAGCTGAAGACGGCGATCCCGCCGCTGTCCAACAGCGGTGAGTTCTTCCCCGGCGTGACCAAGACCTTCGGCCTGGGCTTCCAGATCAATGAGCAGGCGGTGCCCACTGGGCGCCCTGCGGGCGGGCTGATGTGGGCCGGCCTGGCCAACTCCTACTACTGGATCGATCCGGTCAGCGGCATCGGCGGCGCGTACCTCACGCAGATCCTGCCGTTTGTCGACACCAAGGCGCTGCCGCTGTACTACGCGTTCGAGACCGCGGTTTACGACAGCCTGCGCTGAGCGACTGAGCGCCGCTCGCGTCGGCGCGCGTTCGTGAGATCGCGGGCGCGCCGACGCTTCTTGCACAAACGCCACCGCGTCGCGTGCGTGCCCCGCGTCGCGGCGGTGGTGGCACCGCCAGGGACATCGGTTCAAACGACCACGCAGCGTGACCCACTTCTTCGACAACCCGGCCATGCTGGCGCCGGCGCGAACCCTGCGCTCGGACCGCGCCGACGGCAGCATCGTGCTGCGTTCGCCCGAGGCGCTGCAGCCGTATGCGCGTTGCATCGGCGAGTGGCTCGAAACTTGGGCGCGCAACACGCCGGACGCGCTGGCGTTCGCGCAGCGCGGCGCCGACGGCGCTTGGCTGCGCTTGACCTGGCGCGAAACGCGTGCGTCTGTGGGCCGCATCGCGCAAGCGCTGCTTGGCCTGCGGCTGCCCTCAGGCAAGCCGATCGTGATCTTGTCCGACAACGCCATCGATCACGCGCTGCTGATGCTCGCGGCCATGCACATCGGGCGTGCGGTGTGTTCGGTGTCGAGCGCCTACTGCCGGCTGACGAAGAACACCGCGAAGATCGACGGCATCGTGCGTGCGCTCGACCCCGCGCTCGTGTACGCGTCCGACGCCGCCACCTACGGTGCCGCGTTGGCGGCGTGCCGCGGCAATGCGCTCACGCTGCTGAGCCAGGGAGCGGACAGCGTTCCCGGCGCGATCGACTTCGCGGCGCTGCTCGCCACGCCCGAAGGCCCCGAGGTGCAATTCGCTTTCAACCGCATCGGTGCCGACGACCACGCCAAGTATTTGCTCACCTCCG
>JANOLA010000595.1:0-2346 GCA_031419535.1 Burkholderiales bacterium
GCCGAGCACGCGCGTGATCAGGCCATGCGCCTGGGCACGGCGCACGAAGTACGCGCCGACGCCGCGTTCGGGCGCGAACGGTTTGCGCGCCACCTTGTCTTCAGACAATTCCAGCGCACCAATCAAGCCGAGGCCGCGCACCTCGCCCACCAGTTCATGCCCGGCAAAGCGCCGCAAGCCGCGTTGCAGGCGCGGCGCGACCTCGTTCACATGACCGATCACGTTGTCGGCCTCGTAGATGCGCAGTGTCTCCAGCGCCACTGCGCACGCCAGCGGGTGCCCACTGTAGGTGTAGCCGTGGCCGAAGGTGCCGACACTCGCGCTCGCGTCGGCCACCACCTGGTAGATCGCATCCGTGACGTACAGCGCCGACATCGGCACATACGCGGCAGTGAGCATCTTCGCCACCGTGATCATGTCGGGCTGCAAGTTGTAGACGTTCGTGCCGAACGGCTGGCCCAGCCGCCCGAAGCCGGTGATGACTTCGTCGGCGATGAACAGGATGTCGTTCCTTTTCAGGATCGCCTGCACGCGCTCGAAGTAGCCCGGCGGCGGGATGATCACGCCACCCGCGCCCTGCACCGGCTCGGCGATGAATGCGGCAATGGTGTCGGCACCCTCGCGCGCGATTGCGTCTTCAAGCTCACCCGCGAGCCGCTCGACGAACCGGGCTTCGCTTTCGTCTTTCAGCGCGCCCAGGTAGTAATGCGGCGCGCTCACGCGCAATATGCCGGGCAGCGGCAAGTCAAAGTGCTGGTGCATGCTCGCCAGCCCGGACATTGACGCGGCCGCCGCGGTCACGCCGTGGTAGCCCTTCTGGCGGCCGATGATCTTCTTCTTGTTCGGCCGACCGCGCGCGTTGTTGTAGTAGCGCACCAGCTTGAACGCGGTGTCGTTCGCCTCCGACCCCGAGTTGGCGAACAGCACACGCGCCATCGGCACCGGCGCGATCGTGATCAGCTTTTCCACCAGTTCCGTCACCGGCCCGGGCACCTTGCCGGAGAACGAGTGGTAGTACGGCAGCACCTGCATCTGGCGCTGCGCCGCGGCGACCAGGCGCGCCTCCGAAAACCCGAGCGACGCACACCACAGCCCGGCCATGCCTTCGATGTAGCGGTTGCCCTGCTCGTCATACACGTGCACGCCCTCGCCGCGCACGATCACCAGCGGCCCTTCCCGTTCGAGCTGGCGCAACTGCGTGTACGGGTGCAGGTGGAAGGTCCGGTCGCGCTGCGCGGCGGGGGTGACGGTGCTCGTGATTTGATTCATCGCTGGTCCTCGGTGAATTGTCGGTTCGGCTAAGGTGCTGCCGGACTGCGGGCATACCCGAACAGGGCTCGAAATCGCGCGCGGATGCATCCAAAATCCGGACGCTGGCATCAGCCTCGAGCGTATACCGCGAACGCGCCTGTTCGCCCACGCGTTCGAATTCGCCACCGACCCACCAGGAGCAACCGCATGAAACCCTCGAACATCCTCGTTCTGGCGCTCTTGGCGCCCGTCGCCGCACTCGCACAGACCGCCGACCTCGCCGCCGGCAAGGCCAAGGTCGAAGCCGTCTGCGCCGCCTGCCACGGCGCCAACGGCGTCAGCGTGGCCGACGCCATCCCCAACCTCGCGGGGCAGAAGGCCGTGTACCTCGGCAACCAGTTGCGCGCGCTCAAGGACGGTTCGCGCAAGAACGCGTCGATGAACGCGGTCGCGGCGCAGTTGAGCGCGGCAGACATCGCCAACGTCGCCGCTTACTTCGCGTCGCAACCCGGCGCCAGCAGCACGGCCAGGTCGGCGTTCCTGCCCAATCTGGCGAAGACCGGCGTCACGTTTCCCGAGAACTACAAGGGCAGCTTCGTCAAGTACCACAGCATCAACTTCCCCGCAGCCAAGACGGTGCGCTACTACTTCGCCAACCCTGCGGCGCTGAGCGCGGCCAAAGAAGGCAAGGACCTTCCCAACGGCGCCTACCTGTTTGCCGAAGACCATTCAGCCAAACTCGACGCCGACAAGAAACCGGTGACCGGCAGCGACGGCTTCTTCGTGGCCGACCAGTTGCTGTTCTACACCGCCATGGCGCGCGACGCCGGCTGGGGCAAGGACATTCCCGACATGCTGCGCAACGACGAGTGGAACTACAGTGTCTTTACGGCCGACAAGCAGCACCGCCCCGGCGTCAATCAGGCCGAGTGCCTGGCCTGCCACAAGCCACTGGACAAGAACAGTTACACCTTCACGATCAAGGAACTGGCGAAGGTGGCGGCGAGCAAGTAGCTGAACGTACCACAGGGCCACACCAGCGACACCACCCATCGCTGCAGCGCCTCGGCCGGCTCGCGAACTCGCACGTGCGAC
>JANOLA010000596.1:0-2242 GCA_031419535.1 Burkholderiales bacterium
CGGCTTGGTCACGTAGTCGTCCATGCCCGCGGCCAGGCAGGCTTCCCGATCGCCCTGCATCGCATTGGCCGTCATCGCGATGATGCGCGGGCGATCGTTTGGCTGCCACTTGGCTGTGATGCGCCGGGTGGCTTCCAGCCCATCCATCTCTGGCATCTGCACGTCCATCAGCACCACGTCGTAGGGTTGGCGCTGCACGCATTCGATCGCTTCCACGCCGTTGCCGGCCACGTCGGCCCGGTAGCCCATCTGTTTTAGCAGCCGCAGCGCGAGCTTCTGGTTCACGGCGTTGTCTTCGGCGAGCAGGATGCGCAGCGGGTGGCGCTGGGCCATTTCGGCGTCCATGCGGGGCTTGGCGGGCTGCGCCGAGGCTTTGGGTGCGTCGACCACGAGCAGCGTCACCAGGGTGTCGAAGAGCTGGCTTTGCCGCAAGGGCTTGGCCAGCGTGGCGGCAAAGATGCTGTCGCTGACTTCCTTGCGGCCGAGCGAGCTGAACAGCACCAGCGGCAGCTTGTGGCCGCCTTCGCGGATGCGCGTGGCGAGCGTGGCGCCGTCCATCCCGGGCATGTGCTTGTCGAGGATGGCGAGGTCAAACTTCCCGGTGTCACCGGGCTTACCGTCACCCCGGCGCACGCCGGGGTCCACTGCGTCCGGCGCGGAGTGGATCCCGGCGTGCGCCGGGATGACGGGTGCTGGAGCCCCATCGCCTGTCAGCCACTGCAAGGCTTGCTCGGGAAACTCGGTGTCTTGCACGACCATGCCCCACTTCGCCGTCTGCAGCGCGAGGATGCGCCGATTCGTGGCGTTGTCGTCGACGACCAGAATTCGCTTGCCTGCGAGCTGCGGTTGTTGGCCGATGAACTCGCGCCGTTTTCCTTGCGGCAGTTCAACCGGCACGCAGCGCATCGTGAAGTGAAACGTGCTGCCCTGCCCTGCGCCGGCGCTCTCGGCCCACATGGTGCCGCCCATCAGCTCGGCGAGCAGTTTGCTGATCGCCAGACCCAGGCCCGTGCCGCCGTACTTGCGCGTGGTGGTGCTGTCGGCCTGGCTGAACTTCTGGAACAGGCGGGAGAGGCCTTCGGCGCTGAGGCCGATGCCGGTGTCGCGCACGGTGAAGTGCAGCAACTCCCCCGTCGCGCCGCCGTCATCCCGGCGAAAGCCGGGATCCACTGCCAACGGCCCGCCATGGATCCCGGCGTGCGCCGGGATGACGGACCCCGGGGTGGGCTGTATCGGCGCCTTGCTGACCGTCAGAACCACCTCGCCCTTTTCGGTGAACTTGACCGAGTTGCTCAGCAGATTGAGCAAGACCTGGCGCAACCGTGTCACATCGCCGCTGATGGCAGGCGGCACGTCGCCTTCGAATTGGTACGCGATGTCGAGGTGTTTCTCGGCGGCACGTCCACCGATCAGGTCCATCGCCGACTCCACGCATTCGCGCAAATCGAACGGATGCGCCTCGATGTCCATGCGCCCGGCTTCGATCTTGGAGAAGTCCAGGATGTCGTTGATGATGGTCAGCAGCGAATCGCCGGAATCACGAATGGTGGACGCGAAGTCGCGCTGGTCGTCGGTCAATTGCGTGTCGAGCAACAGGCCGCTCATGCCGATCACCGCGTTCATCGGCGTGCGGATCTCGTGGCTCATCGTGGCCAGGAATGAGCTCTTGGCTTCGTTGGCGCCTTCTGCAAGAAGCCTGGCGGCTTCGGCCAGAAGCTTGGCGCCCTCGGCCTGGGCACGCGCCACTTGAGCCTCATGGAACAACCCGGCATTCTGAATCGCGATCACGGCCTGATCCGCGAAGGTTTCGATGAGCGCGATCTCCTTGCTGGTGAAGGCCGTCCATTGGCGTGCCGCGAAACTGCGCACGATGAACAGCGCGCCGGCGTCGCGCCCGCGCCAGATCATCGGCGCGATGACGACGGCAAAGTTGCCGATTTTTGCTGCCATTCGGCGAAGCACGTCGGGAACGCCAACGCCATGCAGCGCGTCAGGGTAGTGCATGACGCGGCGCTCGCGCATCGCTTGCACGATGACGGTCTCGTCGACGGGTCGCGGCTCGAATTTAGCGAACTGTTTGCCCCCATCTCCGCGCACCGATCCCAGGTGCACGAGCGACTGCTCGTCAACCGTCATCACGCACAAGTCGGTGCACGCAATCAGCCGCTGGCAACTGTCGAGAATCTTCTCGAACACCGGCTGCGCATCCGCCACCGAGTTGCTGATCACCTCGAGAACTTCG
>JANOLA010000597.1:0-16506 GCA_031419535.1 Burkholderiales bacterium
TGCAGCTCGAGGCCGCCGCGCCCATCGCCGGCCGGGCCGCGTCGTCAGTGCCGAGCGGTGCGGCCGAAAGCGTCGCCGCTGCCGCGCGGCGCGTCGACAGCACGGTGAGCCTGCTCACCGAGCAGTCGGAAATGCTCGCGAAGGAGCGCGCGCGGCTGATCGCGCTGGAAGAGAGCCTGACGCGGCTGCGTGCCGAATCGGATGCGAACCGCGCTTCGCTCAACGCGCTGCAGGCGCGCTTGAAGTCGGCCGAGTCTGAGCGCTTTGCGAATCCGCTGGTCTACGTGCTCGCCTGGCTGTCGGCGCTGCTCGGCGTGGCAGTGGCAGCCCTGGCCTGGCGCCAGCGCAATGGTCGGCGCGACCCGCAGTGGTGGGCCCAGCAGGCTGCGCCCCCGGTTGCGGCGCGCGAATCGGCCGCCACGGAGCCTCCGCCACCGCTGCCGGCGCCGCCCAAGCGCGCCGCGGCGGAAATTCCGACTCAGGTGGAGCGCCCGCGCTCAACGTGGGCCGATTCGCGCCTCACGGAAGCGCCGCCGGAGATGGTGCCCGAGCCGCGCCGCGATTTGTCGGTCGAGGAGTTGATCGACCTCGAACAGCAGGCCGAGTTCTTCGTCGTGCTCGGCCAGGACGACGCTGCGATCGACCTGCTGATGGGCCATGTGCGCAACACCGGCGGCATCAGCCCCTTGCCTTACCTGAAGCTGTTAGAGATCTACAAGCGGCGCGGCGAGCGCAGCGCCTACGAGCGCATCCGCGAACGCTTCAACCGCCGCTTCAACGCCTACGCGCCCGACTGGGACGCCGACCTCACGCAGGGCAAGTCGCTCGAAGACTACCCCGGCACGATGGTCAAGCTCGAAGGCCTGTGGGCGATACCGCAACGGGTGATGGAAGTGCTTGACGCGATGCTGTTCAGGCGCGACGAAAGCGAAGAAGCCTACGACCTGCCGGCGTACCGCGAACTGCTGTTCTTGTATTCGGTGGCGCGCGACTTCACCACGCGCTCGGCGCAAGAGCTCAGCGGCGAAGGCGTGGACCTGCTGTTGCCGCTGGAAGAGCCGATGCCGATGCTGAAGCTGATCCCCACGCACACCTCGCCGGGCGCACTGCAGCGGGGCGTTACCGGCCCAGGGGCATTGGACCTGGACATGACAAGCCCGATGCCGGTGGACTTCGACCCGTCTCCCGCGCCACCGGCTGCGCCGGCGCGGGCAGGCGAGCCTTCGAATTCCAACTTCCTCGACCTTCCCGAGCTGCCCACCGGGCCGGGTCATCTGGGGCCGCGGCGCTGAGTGCCCCCTGGCGGCGCAAACGCCGCCGCCCCCCGCGGCACTACAGCTTCGCCAGCCGTTCCAGCGCCAGGTTCAAGGTCTCGTCTTTCTTCGCGAAACAAAAGCGCGCGAGCTTCTGCTCGAAGCCGCCGCTGTAAAACGCCGCGAGCGGAATCGCCGCGACGCCGATGTCGGTGGTGAGCCAGCGGCAGAACGCCTCCTCCGTCTTGTCGCTGACGGCCGAGTAGTCCACGCATTGAAAGTAGCTGCCCTGGCTGGGCAGCAGACGCAGCCGCGTGGCCGAGAGGCCCGTGCGGAACAGGTCGCGCTTGCGCTGGTAGAACGCCGACAGGCCGAGGTGGTGCGAAGGCTCGGCCATGAAACGCGCCAGGCCGTGCTGCATCGGCGTGTTCACCGTGAACACGTTGAATTGGTGCACCTTGCGGAACTCGGCGCTCAGCGCGGCGGGCGCGGCCGCGTACGCGACCTTCCAGCCGGTGACGTGGTAGGTCTTGCCGAAGCTCGAGATCAGGAACGAGCGCGCCGCGAGTTCGGGGAAGCGCGCCACGCTTTGATGCAGCGCGCCGTCGTACACCATGTGCTCGTACACCTCATCGGCGATGAGCACGATGTCGGTGGGCCGCAGCAGCGCTTCCAGGCGCTGCATGTCGGCGGCTGACCAGACGGTGGCGCTCGGGTTGTGCGGCGTGTTCACGATCAGCGCGCGCGTCCTGCGCGTGATCGCCGCGGCTATTGCGCCGAAGTCGGGCGCGAAGCTGCCGGGCGTCAGCGGCACATGCACCGGCACGCCGCCGGCCAGAACGATGTTGGGCTCGTAGCTGTCGTAACACGGGTCGAGCACGATCACTTCATCGCCCGGGTGCACGACGGCGAGGATCGCGGTCAGGATCGCCTGCGTCGCGCCGGCGGTGATCGTCAATTCGCTGCCCGGGTCGTAAGCGCGGCCGTGGAGCGACTCGATTTTCTGCGCCACCGCTTCGCGCAGTGCCGGCACGCCAGCCATCGGCGGGTACTGGTTCAGGCCGGTTCGCATCGCCTGGTTCACCGCGTCGAGCAAGGCCGGGTCGCAATCGAAATCGGGGAAGCCCTGGCCGAGGTTCACAGCGCCGCGCTCTTGGGCGAGTGCCGACATCACGGTAAAAATCGTCGTGCCCACCTGAGGCAAACGGCTCGTCAGGTGAGGCGTGCGGGGCAGGGCGGCGGTGGGCTCGCGGTTCATGGCGCTGGCTTCGGAGTTGGGTTTCAAAGTTGATAGTCTTGGCGGTCTTGATCGGCGCCGTCAGCGCCGCCAGCGCCGGCGATCGCGCGCATGAGCAGCGCTCGGCTCAGCCTGTCGGACAGCATCTCGGCGAAGGCGTAGACGTAGTTTCGCAGGTACGCGCCGCGCTTGAAGGCGATGCGCGCGATGTTGCTGCCGAACAGGTGGCCGAGCGGCCGCCACACCAGGTCGCCGGCGGGATCGTCGCGCACCGCGAGTTCGGCGACGATGCCCACGCCGAGGCCCAACCGCACATAGGTCTTGATCACATCGGCGTCGATCGCTTCGAGCACGATGCGCGGCACGAGGTGCCTCGCGGCAAAGGCCTGATCGAGCCGCGTGCGCCCGCTGAACGACGGGTGGTACGACACGAGCGGATGCGCCGCCAAGTCTTCCAGCGACACGCGCTCCAGCGCCGCCAGCGCATGGCCGACGGGCATCACCAGCGCGTGCTGCCAGTCGTAGCAGGGCAGGCTGACGAGCTGCTCGGTCTCGTCCAGCGCCTCGGTCGCGAGGCCCAGATCCGCCACTTCGTCGATCACCATGCGCGCCACTTCGCGCGGCGAGCCCTGGTGCAGACTGATGTTGACGCCCGGAAAGCGCTCGCGCAGTTTCGCGATCGGCCCGGGCAGAAAGTAGCGCGCCTGGGCGTGCGTGGTGGCGATCGACAGCGTGCCGCTGTCCTGATGCGAGAACTCCTCGCCGATGCGCTTGAGATTGCCCACCTCGCGCAGGATGATGTCGATCGCGCGCAAAGCCTCACGCCCCGGCGCGGTCATGCTCTTGAGCCGCTTGCCGTGGCGCACGAACACGTCCACACCCAACTCGCGCTCGAACTCCAGAATCGCCTTCGATACGCCCGGCTGCGAAGTGAACAAAGCCTTCGCCGTCTCCGTCAGGTTCAGGTTTTGACGGACCGCTTCTTGGATGAAGCGGAACTGGTGGAGGTTCATGCGGTGGCGTTGCGGTGTTCGACGGATTATTCCATTCGGTGGTGATGGAGCTGCGGGATCCTCCTTTGGCTCGAGATATCGAACTCGCAATCAGCTCAAGCGCAACGGCACGTAGATCTTCACGCCGCCGCGCTGTACCAGGATCGCGACCGACTTGCCGGACCCACTGGCCGCGGCGCCAGCCTGAGCCAGGCTGCCGACAGGCTGGCCGTCGATGGCCAGCAGCAGGTCGCCCGGCCGCACACCGGCGCGCGCCGCGGGACCAGTCACGCCTTCGATCACCAGGCCCGCGGTGAAGCCGGACTCGCGCTTCTCGTCCGCACGGAGCGGCCGCAGCGCCAGCCCCAAGCGGCCGCTCGGCGCGGGCTTCTCGCGTGTCCCGGAGTCGCGCTCGTCTTCAGCGCGCCCCGCCTTGTCCTTCACATCGTCCAGGCGTGCCTGCAAGCTGCGCCGCTCGCCGTGGCGCCACACCTCGAGGTTGATCTGCTCGCCGGGCTGGGCCAGCGCCACCATGGCCGGCAGGTCGCCCGAGAGGTCAATGGTCTGGCCATTCACGGCCAGCACCACGTCGCCGCTCTCAATGCCGGCGCGCTTCGCCGCGCTGCCTTTCTCCACCTCTGACACCAGGGCACCGGCCGGCTTGGCGAGTTTGAAGGCCTCGGCCAGGGTCTGGTTGACCTCCTGCACGCCCACGCCGAGCCTGGCATGACGCACCTTGCCGGTGGCCAGGATTTGCCGTTCGATGCGCAGCGCCAGGTCGATAGGAATCGCGAACGACAGTCCCTGGTAGCCGCCAGTGCCGGAGTAGATCTGCGAGTTGATGCCCACCACCTCGCCGCGCATGTTGATCAGCGGGCCGCCTGAGTTGCCCGGGTTGATCGCGACGTCGGTCTGGATGAAGGGCACGAAGCCGTCGCCTGGCAGCGAGCGCCGCGTCGCGCTGATCACGCCCACGGTCACAGTGTTCTCGAAGCCGAAGGGCGAGCCGATCGCCATCACCCACTCGCCCACGCGCGGTGCCTGTGCCGTCGCGAGCGCCACGACGGGCAGATTCGCGGCGGCGATCTTCAGCAACGCGACGTCGGTGAGCTTGTCCGCACCCAGCACCTTGGCGCGGAATTCGCGGCGGTCGGTGAGCTTGACCACCACTTCGTCGGCACCGCTGACCACGTGCGCATTGGTCAGGATCAGGCCGTCGGCGCGCACGATGAAGCCCGACCCCTCGGCGCGCACCGGCATGCGCAACTGCGGCGGCAGGCCGCCGAAGCGTCGCTGGAAGCGCCGCAGGAAGTCGCGCATGGCGTCGGCATCCGGCGCGCCCGACGCGTCTTCGGCGTCGTCGTCCGCGGCATCATCCGCAGGGCTGGGTGTCGTGGACACCTTGCGCGTGCCGCTGACGCTGATATTCACCACCGCGGGGCCGAAGCGCGCGGCGATGCTCGCCATGTCGGGCAGCGCTGACACGCCGGCCGGCACGGTGACCGATAGCGCCTGGCGGTTCGCCGCCAAAGCCTCGACCGAGGCGGCCTGCGCGTGACTGTGCTCGTAAAAGCCCGTGGCGGCGAGCACCAGGGTGGTTGTGGCAGCGATGGCGATCGCTGAGCGGCGCTTCGAGTGGGTCGTGGCGATGGATTGCATGGGGTCCTTCCTGGCGGCGGATTCCGCTGGGGTCATGATCGGCGCGCACCGGGTGCGCTGTGTGGCATGTCACGACGCGCTGCATGACAGATGACGTAGAGGGCAACTAAGCCGGGTCGATCGCGGCGCGCGGACGCAGGTTGAAGGTGGCGCCTTGCTCCAGCGTCACCGTGTACAGGCGCTGCTGCTCGCCGTGGAGCATGCGCACGTGGTAGGTGCCGGCGGGCAGCGCGACGTCGATGCGCGGCCAGATCTCATCCATCGCAAAGAACTCGCGGCCTTGCAGATCGTCGATGCGCACGCCCACGGGTCGATCCGGCCGACGCTGGTTCGCGCGCAGCGCCCAGCCGAGCAGGCGTTGCGCCAGCGGGAATCGAAGTTTGCCGGCGTCGGGGGCGCGCTGCGCGGCCTGGATCGACAGGTGCGCCAACGGGCGCATGTGCTCAGGCTGTTGCATGGGGGTGGGCCACCGATGAGACCGGTTCAGCGCGGACTCGGCGCTGCCGCATCCGGGCGGGGGGCGGCACCTTGCCGCGACCCTGCCCGCCGCAACAACACGGCAATCAACAGCACGGCCGCTGCCGAACCGGACATCACCGGCGATGCCGTGAGCGTCTGGGCCAGGCCGTCGACCGCCTCCACGCTGACCTGCTGGGCGCGGTCTGCCAATGCCACGACGTGCGAGGCGCGCACGTTCTGGAGGTCTTCCAGCCGCACGTGCAGATCTTGCCAGCCGCTGCGCAGGCGGATCTTCGCGAAGATGCCATCGGCGATGGCGACGAGCGACAGCACGCCCAGGGGCCGCAGCAGCTGTTCGATGAGACGCCCGCGCTCCGCCGCTGGGGCCGCCTCGTAGACCTCGGCCACCAGCTCGGGGATGGTGAGGTCGGTCGCTTGTCCAACGGCTTCGCTCGGAACCGCGTCGTTCGACTCTTGCTGTGGATTCATCGTGTGCAGCTCGGCACCCAAGCGGCGCTGGCGGCCACGACGACCAGCGCAAGGGCCGCGGCGAGCGGCTTGAATCCGGGCGTGTTCATGATGCGGCGTCCTTCGGTGTGCGGCGCATCGGGATCGATGCGATGCAGGCATGCTCCCAGGCACGTTGCACGCCTGTGTGTCGGCGCGCAGCCTCGCGTGTGTCATCTGCAATCAAGGGCCGGGTCAGGATCGGCGGGCGCACGCCCGAAGCGAACGGGCCGCGAGAGGCGCCGCGCGTCAGCGCAAGGCCTCGGCCAGGGCGCGCGCCAGCTCGGCGCGCCGCAAAGGCTTGGGCAGCACGCGCGTCACTCCCACCGCGGCGGCGCGCTGGGCGAGCAGGGCGCCGCCGTAGCCGCTGACGAGTAGCACCGGAATGTCGAGCAGCTCGGCGCGCAGTGCCTCGGTCAGTTGCGTGCCGCTCAAGCGCGGCATCACTTCGTCGGTGATCACCGCGGCGAATCCGGTTGGATCGTCCCGCAAGGCCTGCAGCGCCGCGCTCGAATCGCTGAAGCCCACCGGCGCGTAACCCAGGCCCTGGAGCATCTCGTGCGCCATGGCGACGAGCTCGGGCTCGTCGTCCACCACCAAAACGCGCTGGCCGGTACCGCTCAGCGCCGGCGCGGCGCCGGCCTCGGCCGCGTCCATGCCGTCCTTGCATTCCGGAATGTACAGGGTGAAGCGGGCGCCCTGTCCCGGACGGCTCTTCACGTCGATGGCGCCGCCGAACTCGGCGACGACCCCGAACACGACAGCCAAGCCCAGGCCCGTTCCCGATTGCGCCGCACGCGTCGTGAAGAAGGGCTCGAACAGATGCTCCATCACCTCGGGCGTGATGCCTGCTCCCTGGTCGGCCAGCGCCAGCGTCAAGTAGGCGCCGGGGGCCAACTGGGTGTGCGAGAGCACGCGCGCTTCGGACGTTTGCACACGCGCCAGATGCACGCTGAGCATGCCGCCGTCGGGCATCGCCTGCATCGCATTCGTGCACAGGTTCATCACCGCCTCGAACGCCTGGGTCGGGTCGCCGCGCAGGCGCGCGCCGTGCGCCTCGAGCGAGCGCTCCAGCACGATGCCCGGGCGCAGCGATGCCGACAGCAGCGTCAGCACCTCCTCGACCACCGGCTCGAGTTCGAACACGGTGGACGTTCTTGCGCCGCCGCGGCTGAACGCGAGGATACGTTCCACCAGCGACTTGCCGCGCAGCGCCGCCTGCAACACCTTGTCGAGGTGGCGCGCCTGGGCGCTGCCGGAAACGGCGGCGTCCCGCGCCATCTCGGCGAAGCCGACGATGCCGGCCAGCACGTTGTTGAAATCGTGCGCCACGCCGCCGGCCAGGGTGCCCAGCGACTCCAGCTTGCTCGCGCGCGTGGCCTGCGCCTTCAACGCTTGCTGCGCCTGGCCGTGCCGGCGGTCGGCGCGCTGCACGAAGTGCACGGCGGCCACCAGCACGCCCAGCAGCAAGCCCAGGGCCGCGCCCGTCACCTCGGCTGCCTGGCGCCATGACAGCAGGACCGACGCCAGATCGCGCGACACGACGACCTTGACGTCATAACGCGGTACCGATTGCAGGCCGACCAGGTTCTCGCTCCCGTCCTGGAACTTGCGCAGCTCGAGGTTCGGGCGCAGCGCCAGGCGTCGGGCGACTTCGGCGTCAGGCAGCGTCGTGGCCGGGACATTCACGCCTGCCAGGCGCGCGCCGTCGCCGCGGAAGACCCACATGCGCGTATCCGCCGCGGGCAAGGCGGCGCCGAACGCCCCGAGCAGTGCGCTGGCAGGCATCGCGGCAAGAATCCATCCGCCGCTCGTGCCGGGGCCGGCCCTGAACCGAGTCGCCATGGCGATCAACCCGTCCTTGCCGTTCGCCTCTCCGAATGTCTTGCTCAACGAGGTGGCATCGGCCGCCAGCCGATCCAGCGACGGCGAAAACTTCGTCAGGTCGGGTGCGGGTGTCGAGTCCGACGCCGCGATCTACCGGGCGCTGCTGTCGAGCAACCAGAGTGTCTGCACCAGCGGCATCAGCCCGGCGCGGGTGTGCAGCGATTGCGTCGCCTCGGCGCCCGACAAGGGCAGTTGCCCCGACAGCAACTCGGCGCGCAGGGCATGCAGGCCCTCGTCGGCGCCGCGCAGACCGCGGTCGATGGCATCGGTGGAGGCCAGCGACAGCAGGCTCAGCTCGCGCCCCTGGCTGTCGATGGCTTCGCGCCGCATCTGCCACAGCGCAACGCACGAAACCGCGGCCAGTGCCAGCCACAGCCCCAGGGCCGTCAACCAGGGGCGCCAAGCCCGGCCTGAATCGACGGCGTTTGGATGTTCCATGGCGGGTTTCGGGTCGTTGTCGGCGGCGGCGATGCCGATGCCCATCGTCGATTCTGACCGACCGCCCCAGCAGCGCCACTGCCCGACATCGGCAAGACAATGAAGGCCGGCCTGCCCAAGCTCGACTTCCGCTGCACCGGCTCGACCTGGATGCCGGCGAACAAGGCGTATTGCTCGTTTCGAAGGCTCGCTGACGATGCCGCCTTGCACCGGTTAGCATGCCGAGCCGCGGCGCGGCTGAGCGCGTGCTGCTCGCGTCACTCGATCCATGAACCCCACCACGACCCCCCACATTCTCATCGTCGATGACGATCCGCTCGTGCGCGAGCTGGTGGTCGAGTACCTGGGCAACAACGACATGCGCGTCAGCGCCGCGAGTTCTGGGCGCGAGATGTTCGAGAGCTTCGACCGGGAAGCGATCGACCTGGTGCTGTTGGATCTGAAATTGCCCGGCGAAGACGGCATGCAGCTCGCGCGCAACCTGCGCGAGCGCGCGACTGTGCCGATCGTTCTGCTCACCGGCCGCAACGAAGAGGCCGACCGCGTGATGGGCCTGGAGCTGGGCGCCGACGACTATGTCACCAAGCCGTTCAGCCCGCGCGAACTGCTGGCGCGCGTGCGCGCCGTGCTGCGCCGCTACCAGGTGCAGGCGACACTGCCGGAACGCGACAACACCCGGCGTGCCTTTCGTTTCTCGGGCTGGGAATTGAACCTGCGCACCCGGCGCCTGCTGTCGCCGACGGGCCAGTCGGTGGAGTTGTCCAACGGCGAATTCAGCCTGCTCAATGCCCTGTGCCGTGCGCCGCGGCGCGTGCTGACTCGCGACCAGTTGCTGTCGATGTCGCGGCTGCACGAGGCCGAGGTCTACGACCGGACCGTCGACGTCCAGATCCGGCGTCTGCGGCTGAAGATCGAACCGGACAGGGCGAACCCGGTGCTCATCGTCACCGAGCGCGGTGCGGGTTACCGGCTGGCCAGCGAGGTCGAAACGCTTTACTGAGCCCGTGCCTGAGCCGCCGCTCGGGGGTGACTTCTGCGCCAGAGTCGCCACGCCAGAAAACCCACCAAGGCCACATTGGCGACCAACACCAACGCGGTGGCAATCCGTGGCCGGTGCAGCAGGTGCTGCAGTTCAAACGGGACATAGAGCGCCCCGGACAGTGCGCCCAGCCGCTCACCCCAGGCGCGGCCGGTCCACAGACCGTAGGCCTCGGTCAAGCGCAGCACCGTGTAGCCGACCACCGCCAGCAGCAGCGGCCGAAGGTCGGCGCTGAGCCACTGGTCTGCCTGCGCGAGCAAGATGGCCGGGTAGTGGCCGCCGGGTCTCAGGCCGATGTGACCGATCAGGGCAACCAGGGCAGGGCGCAGGTCGTGATGGGCGAGGCCGAGCAAGCCCAGGCCGGAGGCGAGTGCCAGCACGCCCTTGAAGGCCTCGAAGCCGGCGATGGCGCGCAGCACGCGGTTCGAGGTGCCGGCGCCGCGGATCGCTTGCGGCTGCACCGCGCGAGTCGCGACGGCGGCACGCACGATGTCGCGCGAGGGCAGCATAAATGCTTCGGTGATCACAGCGGCTCTCCTTCGGATGGCTGGGAGCGCGTAGCTTGGGCCGTGCAGGTTGCAGCGATGCAGCGATTGCACACGGCGACATGACGAATGCAACACGAGGCGCGGCCGACGCCGCCATTCGTTCCGCGGCGTCAGAGCGTGATAAACATCGCCCCCACCGTGGCCGCCATCGCACCTGTGGCCATCCAGCCGAGCCAGCGCAGCCGCGGGCCTATCACGTTGTCGCCCATCGTGGCGCGGCGCGATGCGAGCAGCATCATCACGACCATGATCGGCACCGCGATCACGCCATTCAGCACGGCCGACCAGAACAGTTCCTGCACCGGATCGATCGGCGTGAAGCAGAGAATCACGCCGCCCACCGTGGCGGCGGCGATCACGCCGTAGAAGCCGCGCCCCTCGCCTTGATCCAGGCGCGCGCTCAAAGTGCCCGACCAGCCCGCCGCCTCGGCCACCGCATACCCCGCCGAGCCGGCGAGCACCGGTACCGCGAGCATGCCGGTGCCGATGATCCCCAGGCTGAACAGCAGGAAAGTGAAATCGCCGGCCAGGGGCCGCAAGGCCTCGGCTGCCTGCGCCGCGGTCTGGATCTGGGTCACTCCGGCGGCGTGCAGCGTCGCGGCCGTGCTCAGGATGATGAAGAACGCGATCAGGTTCGAGAACGTCATGCCGACGATCGTGTCGGCCTTGATGCGCCTCAGGTGGCGGCGCACGTCGTGCGGGGTGCGCAGCGCGGCGTCGGTGCTGTCTTCCATCTCCTGCGCGGCCTGCCAGAAGAACAGGGAGGGGCTGAGCGTGGTGCCGAACACCGCGACCACCATCAGCAGCATGTCGTGGTCGAAGCCGAGCCGCGGGCGCAACGCCGCGCCGAGCACCTGCCACCAGTCCAGGTGCAGCGTGAACACCAACGCCACGTAAGACAGCAGCGCCAGCGTCAGCCACTTCAGCCAGCGCACGTAGGTCCGGTACGGCAGGAACACCTGAAGCACGAGGCACAGCAGGCCGAAAGTCACGGCATAGACATGCGCCGAGCCACCGACCAGCAGACGCAGCGCCTCGGCCATCGCCGCGATGTCGGCGGCGACGTTGAGTGTGTTCGCCGCGAGCAGCATGCCCACCACGGCGAGCAGCACCCAGCGCGGAAAACTCGCCTTGATGTTCGCGGCCAGGCCCTTGCGCGTGACATAGCCGATGCGCGCGCTGACGATCTGGATCGCCGCCATCAGCGGCAGCGTGAACACCACGGTCCAAAGCATCGAGTAGCCGAACTGCGCGCCGGCCTGCGAGTAGGTGGCGATGCCGCTCGGGTCGTCGTCGGCGGCTCCGGTGATGAGGCCGGGGCCGAGCTGGCGCAGGCCGAGGCGGCGGCCGAGTTCGCGGATGGGTTTCATCATCGTCCAGTGTTCGCAGGGCTGCGCGTCGGCCCCTGTGCCGGCACTCGAGGCTTCGCCGAGCGTCAACGCACCGTGTAGCCGCGCCCGTCCATGCACGCGGCCACCGCACGCTGGAACACCTGCGCGTCGGCCATCGCGCTCGGCTGGGTCGTGGCCCAGCGGTTGCACTCCTGACCGATGCTGATGCTGCCGGCAGGCAGCACCGGCACGGCGTAGCCGCGCGGCGGGTAGTAGTGGTCGTGGTGGTAGCGCTGGTCCAGCAGCAAGCCGGGGCGATACCCGGGAACCGCTGCGCGCTCGCGCTCACGGTGCTCGAAGCGCTCCTGCGCGCAGACGGATGCGCTCAGGCAGGCGAGAGCGCCGAGGGTCGCGACAGCGACGGAGAGACGAGTTTTCATGATCCCATTTCTTTCGCACGCCAGCGAAGATTGGCGCCCTTCACGCATGGTAAAAGTGCCCCCGCCAGCGGGTGTGACGGGACCGACGAACTCAGATGACAGATGACATGAGCGGCCCGTTGGCCGATGCAGGTCAGGCGCGGGCCGGCTGCCCCCTGGGCGGCGCTGGCCGTTCCCGCCTGGCAGAGCGCGTAGGTGGCGCCCTATGAAGACCGCAGACCGCGTTGCGCCAATTCCAGCGCCGCTCGCGCCATCGCGTCGATCACCTCGTTCACCTCACCGATCGCCGGATGCAGCGACCACTTCACTGACGGGTTCTGTGCCTGCAACTCGCCCAGCAGCCGCGGCACATCGTTGCGCACATGCCCGCCGCTGCCCAGAAACAGCGGCACGATGTCGATTCGCTCGAAGCCTTCGCGCACCAACCGCGCGGCTGCGGTGGGCAAATCGGGTGCGATGAAGTCGAGGTAGCTCAAGCGCACCGTGCGCCCCGGGTCGAGCGCGGCGATGCGTGCGGCCATGGTTTCGAACGGCGCGGCCCAGCGCGGGTCGCGGGCGCCGTGGGCGAGCAGCAGGATGGCAGGTTTCATCGGTAACGGACCAGCCACGCGAATGCCGCGAGCGAGAGCAGCAGGTAGATGAGGTTCGGTGCCGCCGCGGCGACCCAGGGGGACCAGTTGCGCAGCAGTCCCAGGTGGCCGGCCAGGTTGTTCTGCAGCACGAAGCTGATGCCCAGCATGATGCCGCCGAAGACCTTCAAGCTCACGCCGCCGGCGCGCGCGTGCATGTAGGCGAAGGGCAGCGCCAGCGCCACCATCACGAGGCAGGAGAAGGGGTACAGCGCGCGCTTCCAGAACTGGATCTGATGGCGCTGCGCCGCCTGTTCGTTCTGGTCGAGGTGCGCGATGTAGTTGTACAGGTCGAGCGTGGACATGTTGCTCGCCGGCAGCAGCGCCGCGGCCACGACGCCGGGCTTCAGCGTGCTGGGCCATTCCAGCCGGTCGAGCTGCTCTTGCGAGACGCGCACTTCGGTGGCGCCGTCTTGGGCCGCTACCTCTTGCGCCGCTTCCCAGTGGGAGATCCGCACGTCGTGCAGGGTCCAGACGGCATGATCGTCGATCTCCGCGCGCGCGGCGAAGATGCGACGCAGCAGGCGGCCGTCGGCGTCGAACTCGAAGATGCGCACGTCCCGCAACTTCGACGCCTGCGGCGCCGCGCCGACGTTGATGGAGTAGCTGCGTGGGCCTAACGGTGTGGTCGCGTGGTCCTTGAGCCAGGCGCCGCTGCCGCCGATGCTGATGCCGCCACGAAACTTCGCCTTCAGCAAGGTCGCCTGGCGTTCGCTGAGCGGCGCCACGTGGTCGCCGATCACGTAGGTCAGCACGCCGAACATCAGGCCCAGAAACGCCAGCAGCGCGAGCGCCCGGCCCGGGCCGAGCCCGCCGGTGCGCAAAATCGTGTACTCCGACGACTGGGCGAGCCGCGCCAGCGCGTAGATGGTGCCGATCAACACGACGATCGGCGCCAGCTCGTACAAGCGCCCGGGCAGCTTGAGCAGCGAGTTCAGCGCCGCGTAAACGGCGGTGTAGCCCGACTGGCCGACGTCGGCAAGTTCTTCGACGAAGTCGATGAAGAAAAACAGCGACAGAAACGCGAGCGCGACGAAACCCACCGAACTCAGGATGTCGGCATAGAGCAGGCGGCGAACCGTTTTCATGCCGGGGTCACGCAGGTTGATGGCGGCGCATCAGCGCGTGACGCCAATGGCCGCGCGCGTTGCGCGAATCGCGCCAGCCGATCAGGGCGAGCGCGAGCACGAACGCGCCGCCGTGGGCCGTGGCCAACACGACGCCCATGCTGGCCTTGCCGCCGGCGACCCAGGCCTGCGTCAGGTTGATGATGTTGAAGTAGACAACGAAGGCCAGCAGCGCGAACAGCACGTTCCAGTTGCTCGGCCGGCGCGGGTTGGTTGCCGCCAAGCCGATGCCCAGCAGCATCAGGTTCGCGCTGCCCAACACCAGCCCCAGCCGCCACACCAGCTCGCCCTGGTGGCGCGGGTTCGGCTGGCGCAGCAGATCGATGCTGCGCTGCGCCTTGGGCGGCAGGTTCTCCAGGCTCGAGATCACGCGTTCGCCCGCGAGCACGCGGTAGGTTTCAAAGCGCGCCAGCGTTTTGCTGCCATCGCGCAGGTCTTGTTCGTTGTTCTGGCCCTTGTCGAGCAGCAGGTAGCGCTCGTCGCCTTCGATTTCGATGCGCCCGCTGCGGGCCGACGTCACCGACTCGTGCCCGGGTGAAGACGACAAAATGAACACGTTGCGCCCGACGCGCCCGTCTTGCGAATCGCGCTCGATGAAGAACACGCGCCGGCCGTCGCTCGACGCCTGGAACTGCCCCGGCGCGACGCGCGACAAATCGGAGCGGCGCTCGAAGCGTTCTCGAATCTCGACGCTGCGCTTGTTCACCCACGGCCAGGCGAACAGCGCGAGCAGCGCCACCACCAGCAGCACCGGCCAGCTCGTGCGCAGGACCGGGCGCACGAAGCGCGCCAGCGGTACGCCGCTGGCGAACCAGATCGTCATTTCGCTGTCGCGGTACATGCGCCCGAGTGTGGCGACCACCGCGATGAACAGCGACAGCGCCAGCATCGTCGGCAAGTGCGCGAGTGCGACGAAGCCCAGCAGCAGCACCACGTCTTGCGGCGAAATACGCCCGAGCGCCGCCTGGCCGAGCGTGCGGATCAACATCATCGTGATCACGATCGTCAGGATCACGACCAGCGTGGCGCCGAAGCTGCGCGCGAGGTCTTTGCGCAGGGTGGAATCGAATAACATCGCCGCCTTGTGCCAGATGGACCAGTTCGACCGGATGGACCCAATAGACCGGGTGGACCGGGTGGGCCGGGTGGGCCGGATGGGCCAAGTGGCCCCGTGATGCGCGCCATGTGCGCCGAGGAACCGCGATTATGGACTTTCGTCATCAAGCCTCCGCCGCCAGCGACCTCGCCGCGACGCCGTGCGACGCGCTGCTGCTCGTGATTGCGGGAGATGCCGTCGACAAGGCGCTTGCCGCGCCGTTGGCGGCGATCCTGAAGGCGGCGCTCGCGAGCGGCGATCTGGCGCTGAAGGCCGGCAAATGTCTCTACGTGCACCAGCCGAAAGACGTGAGGGCGCAGCGCCTGGTGCTGGCAGCCTCCGGGGGTAGCAGCGCGAAGGAGTTTCGCAATGCTGTTGCGAAGGGCCTGGCGCAGCTCAAGGACGGCGGCGCGAAGCATGTCGCGGTGGGGCTGGCCGGCGACAGTGAGCTGGGTGCTTCGCACGCCGAGGCGCTGGTGAGCGCGGTGAGCGATGCGACTTACGTGTACCGCCACACCAAGCCGAGTGCGCCGACGGCGTCAAAGCTGGCCAAGGCGAGTCTGCTCTGCCGCAAGGGCGATGTGAAGGTGGTGGCCGAGGGCCTGAGGCGCGGCCAGGCGATCGCGGAGGGCGTGCTGCTCGCGCGCGAATGCGCGAACCGGCCCGGCAACCACTGTACGCCGACCTACCTGGCCGAGCAGGCGAAAAAGCTTGGCAAGGAACACGGCTGCAAGGTCGAGGTGCTGGACCGCAAGGCGGTGGAAAAGCTCGGCATGGGCTCGTTCCTCGCCGTCGCGCAGGGCTCGCACGAACCGCTGCGCTTCATCGTCGCGCGCTACAACGGCGCGGCTTCCAGCGTGCCGCCGGTGGTGCTGGTGGGCAAGGGCATCACGTTCGACACCGGTGGCATTTCGATCAAACCCGCCGGTGAAATGGACGAAATGAAGTTCGACATGGGCGGCGCGGCGAGCGTGCTCGGCACGCTTCGGGCCGTGGCCGAGTTGAAGCCCAAACTGAACCTGGTGTGCATCATCCCGAGTTGCGAGAACATGCCGGGCGGCGCGGCGGTCAAGCCGGGCGACGTGGTGACCAGCATGTCGGGCCAGACGATCGAAATCCTCAACACCGACGCCGAAGGCCGGCTGATCCTGTGCGACGCGCTCACTTACGCCGAGCGCTTCAAGCCCGCCGTGGTGGTGGACATTGCCACGCTCACCGGCGCGTGTGTCGTCGCGCTCGGGCACCATCATTCGGGCCTGTTCTGCGCCGACGACGTGGTGGCCGAGCAGATGCTCAGCGCCAGCCGCACCGCACTCGACCCGTGCTGGCGCATGCCGCTCGACGAAGAGTACGACGAGGCGCTGAAGAGCAATTTCGCCGACATGGGCAACGTGGGCGGGCGTGCCGGCGGCGCGATCACGGCGGCGATGTTCCTGCGCCGCTTCACGAAAAAGTATCCCTGGGCGCACCTCGACATCGCCGGCACCGCGTGGAAGTCCGGCGCCGCGAAGGGCTCGACCGGCCGGCCCGTGCCGCTGCTCACGCACTTCGTGCTCGGCCGCGCGCGCTGACCGTCTGTGAAAATCGAACCCATTCACTGCACCCAGGGTCATCCCGGCGAAACGTTGCCCCGTTTCGTGGCACGGGGCAACGTTTCGCCGGGATGACTGTTCGTACGGCACGGGATGCCAGTTCGTACGCCACGCGATGACAGCTCCTGCGCCCACGCGAGGACCGACTGCGTACTTCGCTTGCAAGGCATCACGAAGCGCTTTGGCGCCCTGCTCGCCAACGATTCGATCTCGCTTGACCTGTGGCGCGGCGAAGTGCTCGCGCTGCTCGGCGAAAACGGCGCCGGCAAGAG
>JANOLA010000598.1:0-10501 GCA_031419535.1 Burkholderiales bacterium
GGGCTCGAGCAGCAACGCCGCGAGCACGGCGTGCACGTCGGCCGGGGGCGTGGCGAAGGCGAGGCGAAAAATCGGCCGCGCACCGAAGCGGCCCTTGATCGTCAAGCCGTACTTGGCAAGCAAGGGCGTGATCGCGTCGGCAACCCGCAGCTTCAGCATGATTTCGCCCGGCACCGTGGCGGCTTGCGCCGCGCCTAAGCCGACGAGGCTCGCGGCAATCAAGCTGGTCGCCGCGAGCTTTGTGCTCAGCACGCGCCCACGTTCAAGCGCGCGGGCAAGCCCGAGTGCGAGCAAAGCCCGACGAAAGAGCCCAACGATTTGTTTTGTTCTCATGGTCTTGTCTCCGTCACTACCAGCCACCGAAAAGCGTGAATGCGGCCCAGTGGCCGGGATGCGGGTGGTCCTTGCGCACGGCGCTCTGGGCAATGCAAAGCGCCGCCGCCGGCGTTTCGTGGCGCGCGAGCGCGGCGTGGAAATACGCCATGAATTTCGCCGTCACGCGGTCATCCACCGGCCACAAGCTGGCCACCACGCGCGCCGCACCGGCGACGAGGAAAGCGCGTACGAGGCCCACCATTTCGTCGCCGCTGCCTTGATCGGCGAGCGCGGTTTCGCACGCGCTCAGCACCACGGTGCAGCGTTGCAGCCGCAAGGATTGCGCGGCCTGCACGGTGAGTGCCCCGCCGTGCAGGTGCAGCGCCGAAAACACCGGGTTGTCGCCACGAAACTGCGCGTGGCACGCGAGGTGGATCACGTCAGCCCGCGGCGCGTGGGCGCGCAGGTTCGCGAGGCTGGCCTGCGCGTCCAGGCACAGCTGCGCGCTGGGGAACAGGCTCGCCACCGCTTCGGCCTCGGCGCGGGCATGCTTCAGGCGCGACGTTTCCCCGAAAACCAGCGCATGGCGCACGGGGCGCGGCCGGCCACGCAGGCCATGCAAGGCCACGCGGGCACTTGGAACCAGCGCCAGGTCGACGCTGCTGCCCAACGCGCGCTCACCCGCCAGCAGCCCGGAAAACGGCACCGAACCGAGGTTTGCGCAGGGCACGACCAAGATGCGCTTCATGGGCGCCAGCAGCTCCACCAGCGGCGCCCAGAGCAAGGCGTGCAGGCGTTGCATGCGCTGCGTGGCACGCTGCGTCAACGTGCTCAGATGGCGCGCCAGCGGCGCCTCGCCGCTGCGCAGGCTTTCGAACTGGAAGCGCGCGCAGCGCACGGCGTCGTTCACGTCCGTCCACCGCGCCAGGTCACGCTGGATCTCGATCTGCGAACGCGTCAGCACGACGACGAACAACTCGTCGTCCAGCACGCCGTATTCGACGAGCGCTTCGTCGTTGGCGAGCAGTTGCTGCAGAGCGCGAGGGTCGAAGTTGTCGTCCGCGGATTCGGCCCGGGCCGGTTGGCCGGCGCCGGCCGCCACCGACAGCCGACCGCGGCGCGACTGTTCCAGCAGGTCGAATTCGGTGCGGCGAATCTCGTCCACCAGACCGAGCACCGGTTCGCCCTCGTCTTGCAGACCCTGCACACGGCGGTACAGCCAGTTCAAGCGGGTGCGCTGCGCGGCCAGCGCGGCGTTGTCGTCTTGGGCGTCGGCCCGGGTCATCTGCTCGCCCAGGGCGCGTGCCCGGTAGCGCTCTTGCCATTCGAGCACGGCGTAAGCGTGCGCGGTATCGCCGCTTTGCCGATGGTCGCGCAGCGCCAGGCGCAGCAGTTCTTCGTACGGACGCAAGTGCCCGCCGAGGAAGGCGCGCTGAAATTCATCGCCCGGCAGGGCCCTGCGCTGTTCTTCGAACAATTCAACCGCGCGCAGAAAGTCGGCGATCGCGGCCTCGGTCTGGCCCAGCGCCAGCGCGGCGCAGCCGCGACCGCTGAGGCAACTGACTTCGATCGGCGCCAGGTCGAGTTCGCGCGCCGTTCGCAGCCCCGCGTCGAACAGCTCGGCGGCCGCGGCATTGCGCCCCAGGCCGAGCAAGGCCCGTCCGCGCAATACGTCGGCGCGCGCCTGGCGCTGCGGCAAGCCGGCCTCGGCAAAGGCCCGGCTCGCGGCGTCGGCCAGGCTGAGCGCCAAAGCGCTTTGGCCCTGCGCCGACGCCAGTTCCGAGCGAATCGACGCGACGGCGGCTTCGCCGATCGGCGCGCCTTGTGACTGAAACAGCGTGTGGGCGCGTTGCAGGCTCGCCGCGGCGCAATCCGGGCGCTCCAGCAGGGCCTGGGTTCGGCCTTGCTGCGTCAAGGCCCAGGCCAGTTCGTCGGGCGCGTCGAGTTCCTCGAAGCGCGCGACGGCGTTTTCATACAGGGCCAGAGCCTCGGGCAACAAGCGCAGCTCGAGGTAGGCGTCGGCGAGTTGCTTCTCGGCGATGGCCAGGTGCTGCGGCATCGCCAGCAGCTCATAGCCCCGGCGCGAGCGCTCAAAACCCGCGAGCGCTTCGCGATACGCGCCGCGTGCCAGCTCGAGCAAGGCCTGCGATTCGTCCACCAGCGCTTCGAGCACCGGAAACTTGTGCGCCGCAGCACGCATGCGCGCGCGTGAGTAGATGCGCGAGGCCTCGTCGAAGTCGCCCATCGCCACCAGCGTGTCGGCCAGGCCGATGTCGGCCATCACGGAATGTTCGTGGTCAGCGACGCGCGCGAACAGCACTGCCGCTTCACGGTAGTGCCGTGCCGCGGGTGCATGGGCATCACGCCCGAGGTGCAGGCTGCCCAGGTTGAGGCTGACCTTGCTCGCGGCAGGCAGGTTGCCCTGCGCCAGGAACTGCTCGCGGGTGGCCTCAGCGCAGGCCACGGCCTGGTCATGCTGACCCAGCATTTCCAGCGCCATGATCTTCGGCACCTGGGTTTGCGTGGCATGCGGGGCTTGGTCGATTTCGACGAACAACCGCGCCGCGCGGTCGAAACTGCGCGTCGCCGCGAGCATTTCGCCGCGCGTGAGTTGCGCGATCCCGGCCGTCCACGCGGCGAGCGCTTCCATCTCGGTGGCCAGCCGGTGCGGCACCGGCGCGGCCGCCGGCCCGGGCGGACCGCGACTCGTCCCCACGCCGCCGGGTTCGCCGCGACCCAACCCGCACAGGGCACGCAACGCCTCGGCGGCCCGCGCTGCGCGCTGCGGTTCGCTGCTCCACGCGGCGTAGCAGAGATCCTTGAGCGACCATGCCAGCGTGCGCCAGTCGTCCGCCGGCAGACCGGCGGTGAGACCGGGGAGCTGCGGGTCGCCGGCATCGAGCCAACGCGCGGCCAGTTCAGATGCCGTGGGCGCGGCGAGCGAAGCGCTCATCGGGTTGGGGATCAAGTTGAACGCTCGCCGATCACCCGATCACGATTGGCGGCAGCACGACCTGGTGCGCGCCGGCACGCAAGGTCAACTGGTAGGCGCCGCGCGCCACGCTGTCGAAGTGGAACTCGCCCAGCGAGTCGAGCGGCTCGGTTCGCACGATGGCTGTGCCGGCACCCTCGCCGTGCCGCGTGAGTTCAACTTCGCCCTGTTCATCCGGGCCCAGCACCTGGCCGCTGATCGAGAACTGATGGGCCGATGCATTGATGCGAACGTCGATGTCCCGGCCCTGCGCGCTGAACAGCATGTGGCGGTTGTCGAGCGCCATCGAACGAACCCCCAGCGCGAACGCCGGCGTGGCCCAACTGTCGAAACTGAGCGCGGCGGCCAAGCGCGTCAGCAGGGTCGGGGCGCTGCGCCGGGAGGTCCGGTGCGGCGAGACTTTCCACAGCGCCACCGCGGCGTCGATCCAGCCTGGCGGGGCGTCGGCCAACTTCTCGGCCTGACCGGCCAGGCCCGAAAGTTCCGCGTCGCTGAGGTGTTCGATCGATCGGCTGTCTTGCATGGGGCATCCCTGTCGAATTTCCCTAACAGAGGCGCCCAGGCCTCCTTTGATACAAGGTCAACTCAAAACTTCCGGCGGTGCAGCGATCAGGTCACGAAAGCCCTGAGCTTTGCCAGGCAGCGGGCGCGCGTGGGGCCGATGCTGCCGACCGCCATTCCCAGCCGAGCCGCGATTTCGCCGTACTCCGGGGGCGCGTCGGCGTCGTCGAACAACAGGCGCATCAAGTTCCGGCACTTCGGGTCCAGCCGCTCCAGGCCCAGGCGAACCAGGTTGAGTTGCTGCAGCGAGGCCAGCGCCTGCTCGGCCTGGGGCGACTCGTCGGCGATGTCCCATTCGGGCCAGGCGTCGTCGCGGGCGTCGTCGGCATCGACTTCTCGGGTCATTGAGATCCAACGCTCGCCCAGCTGGCGTTGCAGCAATGCCTCGCGCTTGGTCGTCGTCACGATCCAGGCCTGAAGGCGCGCCGGCTCCGCGATTCGCGGCAAATGGGCGAGCAGGCGCGAGTACACGGTCTGGAACACATCGGCAGCGGCGTGTTCGTCAAGGCCGATGCGCCGCACGATCGCGAACACCAGGCGCTGGTAGCGACGCACCAGCAGCTCCCAGGACTTGGCCTCGCCACGCAGGCAACCGGCGACCAGAGTCGCGTCGTCCGGCGCATCGCCCGGCGTGCAAGTGCATGGCGCGGGCTGCGCGCCCACGTCCGCGGTTGCCGCCATGCGCGCGCTCGCCGAGCCTCGCCCGATCATGTGGGGCTTGGCTTCAAGCTTGGTTGTCTCCAGCATCGCGGTTCCCTCCTGTTTTGGCCGTGCACCCGTCACCGGCAGTGCGCCGGGAACAGCCTTTCCAGGGCGCGACTCGTGGTGTGCAAGTTACACATTTGGATCAATCAACCGCAATAGCCGCGCCCGGTGCTCGCGAACGAGCGGTGGCTGGCCCGGCGCAGAGCGATGGATGCCTTGGCAAGAGGCTTTGTCAAGCCTTAAGGTCAGCACCCAAACTCTGGTCAATTCCCCCACAGAGTGGGTTTCATCACCCACAATCCTGACTTATGTCACGCGGCAAAACCTCGAGGTCGCCCGAATGAAGAACTTCCCGAGCCCGCCAGCGCCAAGCCAGTTCAACCTCCAGCGCTGGTTCGCCGTGGTTTCATTGGCCACGATCGCGGTGATTTCAACGGCGGCGGCGGCCCTGCTGAGCTGGTTCATGACGCAGCAGTTGCTGCTCCAGGAAGCGGTGCTGACCAAGGAGTTTGTGCACAGCCTGGTGCGCGTGGAGCAGTCGCTGCAAAGCTATCTCGCCAACCCGGCGGCCGGCCTGTCGCCGCAAACCGAGCAAGCCTTCCGCCACGTCGCCGCGATGCCCAACGTGTTGCGCGCCAACGTTTACGGCTTGCAGCGGCGCGTGATCTGGTCGAGCGATCTCGGTTTGATCGGGCGCGACTTCGGCCCGAACCCGGAACTCGACAAGGCCTTGCGCGGCGACGTCGTCATTGAATTCGCGTCCGAGGACAGCCCTGAGCACGGCAAGCAGGAACACGAAGGTCGCGGCCTCGAAGACACCTTCGTCGAGATCTACGTGCCGGTGCGCGACGTGTCCGAGCAGCGCGTGCTCGGCGTCATCGAGTTCTACAAGAACCCACGCTCGTTGCTCGGGTCGATCAAACAACTGCGCATCTATGTGGCCATCGGCGCGGGATTGAGCGGCGTCTTGTTGTTCGTGGCTCTGTTCGGCCTGGTGCAGCGCGCCGCGCGCCTGATTGAAGCGCAGCAAAAACAGCTCGTCGAAAAGGAGACGCTCGCGGTGATCGGCGAAATGAGCTCGGCGGTGGCGCACGCTATTCGCAATCCGCTCGCGTCGATCCGAAGCTCTGCGGAGATCATTCCGCTGAGCGACGCCAGCGGCGTGTCGCAGGCGGTGCAAGACATCGTCGCCGAGTCGGAGCGCCTGGAGGCCTGGGTGCGCGAACTCCTGTCCTACACGCGGCCGCTGGTCGAGGCCGAGACGCCCGTGGCGATTCACGAACTGGTGCAGCGCTGTGCACAAGATTTCGAACGCGAAGCGCAGCGCCGCGGCATCGCGCTACAAGTCGAATGCCCCAGCGACCTGCCGGCCGCGCGCGGCGACGCGATGCTGTTCGCGCAGGTCCTTCGCAGCCTGTTGACGAACGCCATCGAGGCCACCGCACGCGGCGGCCACATCAGCCTGCGCGGGCGCCGTGATGCCGAGCCGACGAGCGTCATTCTGAGCGTCGAAGACGATGGCGCCGGCATGACGCCCGCCGACCTGGCGCGCGCCGGCACGCCGTTCCAGACCACCAAGCCGCGCGGCATGGGCGTCGGCTTGGCGCTCGCCCGGCGCATCGTGGAGCGCTTCGGCGGGCGCCTCACGATAGCCAGCACACTCGGCCGCGGCACCGTCGTGCGCGTGCAGTTGCGCGTCGCCTGACTTTCACTTTTCTCGATCAACACCGACGCAGCGCACGATGGCCCAACTCATTCTGGTGATCGAAGACGAGGTGGTGCTCGCGAAGAACGTCGCGATCTACCTCGAACGCCATGGCTTCGAGGTGGAGTTGGCGCACAGTGCCGAGCAGGGCCTGGAGGCGCTGGCGCAGGCCAGGCCCGACGCGGTGGTGCTCGACTTCAACCTGCCCGGTCTCGACGGCCTGGCCGCCCTGGCGAAGATTCGCGAAGCCGACGCCGCGATTCCCGTGATCATGATGACGGGGCACGGCAGCGTTGAAATTGCCGTCGACGCGATGAAACAAGGCGCGTACGATTTCCTGACCAAGCCCGTGGCGCTGAGCAAGCTGCGCATGGTGATCGAGCGGGCGTTCGGCCACACGCGGCGCGACCTGGCGCTCGACTACTACAAACGGCGCGACGCACAGCACGCCGTGGTGGGCGACCTGATCGGCGACTCGGTACCGATGCGCGCCCTCAAGCAGCGCCTGGCACAGCTGCGGCTGGCCGAACTCAACATGAGCGACAGCGCTGCGCCGGCGGTGCTGATCCTGGGCGAAACCGGCAGCGGCAAAGAGGTGGTGGCACGCGCGCTGCATCAGGCCGGCCCGCGGCGCGACAAGCCGTTCGTCGAGTTGAACTGCGCCGCGATCCCTGCGCAGTTGCTCGAGTCGGAACTGTTCGGTCACGAGCGCGGCGCGTTCACCGACGCGCGCGACCGCAAGCTCGGCCTGGTGGAAACGGCCGAAGGCGGCACCCTGTTCCTGGACGAGATCGGCGACATGGACATCGCGCTCCAGTCCAAGCTGCTCAAGCTGCTGGAGGAAAAGGTGATTCGCCGCCTGGGCAGCGTGCGCGAACAAAACGTCGACGTGCGCATCGTCGCCGCCACCCATCGCCCGCTCGAAGAGCTGGTGCGTCTGAGCCGGTTTCGCGCCGACCTCTACTACCGGCTGTGCGTGGTGCAACTGCATCTGCCGGCCTTGCGCGAACGCGGCAGTGACATCCTGCTTCTGGCGCGCCACTTCCTGCAGTCGCACGCGCTGCGCTACGCCAAGCCCGTCCCCACATTGACCGGTGAAGCCGAGATGGCGCTGCTGCGCCACCCCTGGCCGGGCAACGTGCGCGAACTTCGCAACGTGCTCGAACAAGCGGTGTTGCTGGGGGTGGGCGATGTGATCGAACTTCAGCATCTGGCATTGCCAGGTTCGCCCGCGTCCGGCGGGACGGTATCGGGGGAAGGCGACTCCGGTTCACCCGCCACGCTCAACGAGCTCGAACGCACCGCACTGGGCCAGGCGCTGGACCGAACCGGCTGGAACGTGTCGCGTGCGGCTCGCCTGCTCGGAATCACCCGAGACACCTTGCGTTACCGGATCGAAAAACACGGCCTCACGGCGCGCGCCACATGAGCGCCCCCAGGGCCGGGCTGCGCCCAGCCCGCCCCCCGTGGGGGACAAGGAAACTTGGGGTGGCCCGGCGTTTCCTTGTGAGGCGGGCGGGTCTTGCGAGCGCGGGCGCTGAGCCAGACCTTAGGCTGCACATTTGGGGAATCCGCCGCATTTCACGGAGCGGGATTTGCCTACACTTGCACGTTGCGTCGAATAATTGCGGGGAATCCCGCACAGGGACGAGGAATTGATATGTTGCAGTCGTTGTTTGGTGATCTCGGTCCGGCGATCGACCCCAGCGGGAAACGGCGCCGCGCCGCAGCTGAGCCCGACCAGGGCTTTGCCGCGACGGCGATCCTCGAGAGTGTCAACAAGGAACTCAACGACCACGGCCAGATTATCGATCGGCATGTGCGCGACCTGATGGTCACGGGCTCGCCGGCGCAGGCGATTCGCGAGCATTTCAAGGCGACGCGCGCCGACCTCGACACCGCGAGCCACCTGATCACGCTGCTCGACCCGGCGGGCGTGTGGGCCACCTCGGTCATCAAGGCGGTGTCGGATGCGGGTGGGCAACCGATCGAGAAACTGCACCTGCGCGAACAGTCGACGTTGCGCACGCTCGCGATGATCGAGCGGACCGCGCTGGTGCGGCGCGCCGAGGACGCACTGAAGATCTACCACGCCGATGTGCGCGCCCCGGGGCCGGAAAACGCCGAGATCCCGCTCGCGTTGATGGAGCGCAGCCTGATGACGACGGTGATCGTCGGCCCGATGGAGGCGCACGCCATCGACAGTTTGTTGAAGTGGCTGAACGACGCGACCGCGCAGTCCACCTGGCGCTGCCCGCACGTGCTGTTCATGCTGCCGCCCAGCGCGCTGTGGATCACGAACAAGGTCAATTCGATGGCCTGGCCACCGATGCTGCAGGTGCACGTTCACAATGAATCGCTGACGAGCGCGTCGTCGGTGTGGAACGCCCTGCTCGGCACTTGGAACCGCGTGAAAGCGCAGCCCGGTTGGGAGCCGTCGATCAGTGACGCAGCGGAGTTCGCGGTCGAAGTCACCGACATCTCGCTGCCGGAGTACGCGCCGGCGCCTGCACCGGCCCGCTCTGCCCACGCAATGTCAGCCGCGCAACCCATGCCCGCGGTTCGGCCCGCGCCGGCAGTCCCGCCCAGACCCGTGCACAACATGCTCGACCACGCGCACGCCAAGCGCCAGCTCGCGCAGATGCTCACGCTGGAGGGCATTCTCGGCTGCGCCGTGGTCGACGCGAGCAACGGCCTGATCCTCGCGCGCGAGACCCCGCTGGAAGAGAGCATGGACCTCGACCTTGCCGCCGCCGCGTGCACCCAGGCCTTGAAGGCGCACAAGACGGCTGCCGCTCACATGGGCATGCCCGATGCGCTGGAAGAGGTGATGACAAGCACCGCGAGCCGCCACCAGGTGATGCGCCAGTTGTCGCACCACCCCGACCTGTTCTTGTTCGCGCTGCTCGATCGCCAGCACACCAATCTTGCGTTGGCGCGCTACAAGCTGATGGAAGTCGAGCGCGAGCTGGTCTGAGGGAACCGACGGGCCGACTAGGCCGTCACGGTGTCCTGAATCGCAGTGGTGTTCGCGCCCGGCACGGTCTTGCGCGCGAACAGCGTGTACATCGTCGGCACGACGAAGATCGTCAGCAGCGTGCCGAGCGTCATGCCACCCACGATCACCCAGCCGATCTGACGCCGGCTTTCGGCGCCCGCGCCGGTGGCCAGCGCGAGTGGCAAGGCGCCGAGCACCATCGCGCCGGTGGTCATCAGGATCGGGCGCAGCCGCAGCGTCGCGGCTTCAACCACGGCTTCGCGCATCGCCAGTCCCTGCTCGCGCAACTGGTTCGAGAACTCGACGATCAGGATGCCGTGCTTCGTGATCAGCCCCACCAGCGTGATCAGCCCGATCTGCGAATACACGTTCAAGGTTCCACCGGTGAGGTGCATCGCGGCGAGCGCGCCCACCATCGACAGCGGCACGCTGAACATGATGACGAAAGGATCGACAAAGCTTTCGAACTGTGCCGACAGCACCAGGAAGATGAACAACAGGGCCAGCACGAACACCAGGCCCAGGGCGCCGCTGGAAGACTTGAACTCGCGCGAGACGCCGTTCAGTTCCGTCGCATAGCCGGGCTTCAGAACCTTGGCGGCCGATGCATCCATGAATTGCAACGCCTCGCCCAGCGAATAACCTGGCGCGAGGTTCGCCGTGATCGTCACCGAACGCCGCTGGTTGAAGTGGTTCAGCTCGCGTGGACTGACCGACTCCTTGACGGTGACGAGCGACGACAACGGAATCATCGCCTCGATCCCGTTCTTCTGCCCACGCACGAAGAGTTTGTCGATGTCATCGGGCGTCGTGCGGCCGCTCGCCTGGGTCTGCACGATCACGTCGTACTGCTCCGAGCCGCGCTTGTAGCGCGTGACGTTGCGCCAGCCGAGCATGGTTTCGATCGCGCGCGCCACCTGGTCCACCGCGACACCGGCGTCGTGCGCGCGGTCGCGGTCGACCTTGATGAAGATCTCGGGCTTGTTCAGCCGCAGGTCGCTGTCGGGTTGCACGATGCCGGGGTTGCGCGCCATCTCGTTCAGCATCTGCTGCGAAACGACTGCCAGGTTGGCATAGGAATCGGAAGACACGATCACGAAATTGATTGAAGAGACATTTCGCTCCAATGCCGGAGTAGTTGGTCCTAAGATTGTTCAGTGGGATGACCCAAGTGTTCTCCAGCATGTCGGACTAGGAGCCGACCGGATCGGCGAGATCGATTCAC
>JANOLA010000599.1:0-8742 GCA_031419535.1 Burkholderiales bacterium
CAGAAGCTGATCGAAAGTCACTTGGTGGAAGGCCGCATGACGCACGGTGAGGAGATCGGTTTGAAAATCGATCAAACACTGACCCAGGACGCAACCGGCACACTCGTCATGCTGGAATTTGAAGCTATGGGAATTGCGCGCGTCCGGACCGAGCTTTCCGCTCAGTAAACAGCGACCAAGCCCGCATCCTCCAGCATTTCGGAATTGAGCTTCTCGAGCGACAGATCGACGCAACTCGCGATGGTTTCCGCAATGGCGACAACAACTTAGCCCTGCCTTTCAATCTCCATCAGCCACCCCAAAATTCTCCAATCAAAGCATATTCCTTCAGAGTGATGAGCGCTTAACGACGCGGTTTCGGTCGTAGAAACGTGCCGTCGCCGGGCTGAATCCGCATGCGGGCGACGGCGGCAACTTGGGCCGCGAAGAAATCGACGTGATCGCGGTGCCGTCAACGAATCAGCAAGACTGGCGTCTTGCAGCGCGCGAGCACACCGGTTGCGACCGACCCCAGCGCCAGATTCGCGAGTGCCGAATGGCCGTGCGAGCCGAGCACGATCAGATCGAATTCGCCCGTCGTTGCCAGCGTGGCGATGCTTTCCGCCGCGTGCCCGATGCGGTGCTCGAACTTGGCGCGCCAAGCTTTTTGCGCGACGAACGCGCGCACCGGTTTCAACACCTCCTCGGCGCGAGACTCGTAGTAGCCCTTCAGATCGCCGAGTTCGAAAAAACCGGCGTGGTGCGGGAGCTCGGGCACCACCGTCAGGACGGTGTAGTCGGTTTGCGCATCGAGCAACTCGGCATGCGCCGCCAGCCAGCCAAGCATGCGCTTCGTGTAGACGCTGCCATCCACGGGCAACAAGACTTTCATCGCTTGCATCGTTTCCTCGCTTTCAGTTCGCGCGGGTGCGCTTGGGCTCGTCTTCGTGGGTCGTGTGAAAGGACCTGCGATGCCCGGATATTGAATGCATCGCGGTCGGTGTGGCTTGATCTGTCTCAAGCTCAATGCACGGGCGCGCCGCTCGGCGCATCGACAGCCGTGCGGCGTCAAGACGGGGTCAGCGGCAGCACCAGATGCACGACGTCGTTTTCCTCGGGTTTGCCGGCATCGACTGCGAACCCGCAGTGTTTGGCCAACTCGAGCATGCCGGTGTTCTCGCGCAGCACGACACCGCTCAGCCGCGCCAGGCCGCGCCCGCGCGCGTAGCGCACGATTTTGTCGAGCAGCAGCCTGCCCAGGCCGCAGCGCTTCAAGTCGGAGCGAATGATGATCGCGAACTCGGCTTCGATGTTGTCGGGATCGGAGACGGCGCGTACCGTTCCGATCGTCTCAGGCCGGCCGTCGGCTGCGGCGCGCTCGGCGATAAACGCCATCTCGCGCGCATAGTCGATCTGCGTCAGCCGCGCCAGCTCGCTGCGTGGCAACTCGCGCCGCGTGTAAAAAACGCGCATGCGGATGTCCTCGGGTGTGAGCTGCTCGAGGAAGGCGCGATGCTGGCCTTCGTCTTCGGGGCGAATCGGCCGCAGCGTGAGCGGCTCGCCGCGCCACGTGGCAGTCTCGGCCAACTCGGCGGGATAGGGCAGGATCGCGAAGTTCGCCGTGCCGGCGGGCTTGGAAGCGGCGATGCGCAGCCGCGCGTCGAGCGCGATCACGCCGTGTTCGTCGGCGAGCAGTGGGTGGATGTCGAGTTCGGCCAGCTCGGGCAGGTCGGCGAGCATGCACGACAGCGCGGTCAACACGCCCGCCACGGCATCGAGCCTGGCGGCGGGCCGGTCGCGATATCCGGCGAGCAGCTTCGCGACGCGCGTGCGGGAGATCAGCTCGCGCGCCAGCACGTCGTTCAGCGGCGGCAGCGCGACCGCACGGTCGGCCACCACCTCCACGGCCACGCCGCCCTGGCCGAACAGCAGCACCGGGCCGAACACCGTGTCGACGCTAACGCCCGCGATCAACTCCTGCGCGTGCGGGCGCTGCACGAAGGCTTGCACGGTGAATGCGGTGATGCGTGCGTCCGGCCGCGCCGACGCTACCCGGTCCAGCATCGCGCGCGCCGCCTGGCGCAGTTCGGTGTCGGCGCGCAAATTCAGCTGCACGCCGCCGACGTCGCTCTTGTGCGTGATGTCGGGCGAGACGATCTTCAGCGCCACCGGGTAGCCGATTTCGCGCGCCGCGGCCAGAGCAGCGTCTTCGCTCAAGGCCACCGCCATGCTGCGCGCCACGGGGATGGCATACGCCTGCAGCAGCGCCATCACTTGCGACTCGCTGAGCCACTGCTGGCCCTGCGCCACGGCGCTGGCGACGATCTCGCGCGCGGCGCTGACGCGATGCGTCAGACGTGCCGGTGCGGCCGGTGGTGCCTCCAGCAGCTGTTCCTGGTTGCGCCAATAGGTGCCGAGCATCGCGAAGGCGCGCACCGCCTCTTCGGGCGTCGCATAGTCGGCGATGCCGGCCTGTTGAAAGATTTCGCGCGCCTGCGCCACCGCCGCGTCACCGAGCCAGCAACCCATCACGCGGCTCGGCGCCTTGGCTGCGAGCGGGGCGCAGGCGCGTGCGATATCGGCGCTTGCCACGATCGCTGTCGGCGCGTGCATGAACAGTACCGCGCCTGCGCTCGGCTGCGCCAGCAACGCCGTCAAGGTGGCGGTGTAGCGCTCGACCGGTGCGTCGCCGATGATGTCGATCGGATTGGCGCGCGACCAGGTCGGGGGCAGAGTTGCATCCATGTCGCGCAGCCACGCGGCGTCGGGCTGCCACAGTTCGACGTCGGCGCGTGCCGCGGCGTCCGCCGCCAACACGCCACCGCCGCCTCCGTTCGTCATGATGCTCAGCACCTCGCTGCGATTGCCGCGAAAGCGCGTCAACGTCTGCGCCGCCATGAACAGGTCTTGCAGGGTGTCGACGCGCAGCATGCCGGCGCGCCGGATGGCGGCGTCGAACACGATGTCGGAGCCGGCCAGCGCACCGCTGTGCGACGCCGCAGCCGCGACACCTTGCCCGGCGCGCCCCGCCTTGACGACGATCACCGGCTTGTTGCGCGCTGCAGCGCGCGCCGCCGACATGAACTTGCGCGGGCTTTCGTGACCCGTGTCAATCGATTCGATGTAGAGCAATATCGCTCGCGTGGCGGCGTCATTGGCCAAGTAATCGAGCAGGTCGCCGAAGTCGACATCGGCGTGTTCGCCCAGCGACACCAGGTGCGAGAAACCGATGCGGCGCGACTTGGCCCAGTCGAGCATCGCCGTGACCAGCGCCCCCGACTGCGAAACGAAGGCCAGCTCTCCTTGCAGCGGATCGGTGTGCGCAAAGCTCGCGTTCAGACCGAGCTGCGGTGTCATCAGGCCGAGGCAGTTGGGTCCGAGCAGGCGCAACAAGTGCGAGCGCGCAGCGTCGAGCGCGGCTTGTCTGTGCTGCGGCGTCAGACCCGCCGTCATGACGATGGCCGCACGCGTGCCGGCCACGCCGAGCTCAGTGATCAACCCCGGGACCGTGGCAGGTGGCGTGCAGATGATGGCCAGGTCCGCAGGCACGGGCAGATCGGCAACCCGTGCGAACACGCGCTCGCCACCGAGTTCGCGGTGTTTCGGGTTCACCGCATGCACCGGCCCTTTGAACCCGCCGCCGCGCAGGTTGCGCCACACCGTCGCGCCGACACTGCCACTGCGCGCCGACGCGCCGACCACGACGACGGAGCGCGGGGCGAGGAGCCGCTCTAAGTTGCGAATGCTCATGTTTCAGCCTTAGCGTCATTCAGCATCGTTCAAGAAACGCCGTCGACGCAGCGCGGGCAGGCGGAACTCGCCGCGTTGCGCCGCGCCGCGCCGCCCGTCAATGCATCACCAGCACCGGCATTGTGCTGCGGGCCAAGACTTGCTGCGTGTGCGAGCCGAACACCAGCCGCCCGACCGCGCCGCGACCGTGCGTGAGCATCACGATCATGTCGCAGTCGTACTGCTGCGCCGCATCCACGATCGCATTGGCGATGTCCGACGTGTGCTGGAAGTGGCCGTCGAAAACGACGCCCGCGCGCCGCGCCGCCTCGTCGAAGCGGCGCAACAGCCGCTGCGCACGTTCCTCGGCGAGCAACTCATGCACGCTCGCGGTCGGAGCGTGCGGCTGCGGATGCACGCCTCTCGAGGGCAACGGCACCGGCGGCTCGGCGACGAAGCCGACGATCGCCGCACCGAGCTGGCTCGCGAGTTCGATGCTCGTGTCAATGGCGCGCGGCGTGAGTTCGGCGCCATCGAGTGGAACGAGCAAGCGTTTGAACATCGACGGGCTCCTTGCAGACATTGAGCCCAGCGTAAGCGCGCTTGCGCCGCGGCGCTTTGACTTCGCTCAAGGCACCGCCGCAAGCAGGGCGATAAGACGGCATGACGTTCGCCACCGTGGTGGACCAAGGGTGGACCAGGCCACGCCGCGCCACGCACCCCCTCTTGATTTGGCGCAACGTGCACCTACCTACGATGCCTTAGCGTGCGGTGTCGGTGCTGCCGGCGCCGTTATCCAGGCCATCCTTGACAGGAGTTCCACATGAATAATCTGACCCGTTTCGAACGCGAGCTTCTCCCCGACTTCTTCCGGCGCTTCGCGCATCCACTGTCGGTCGACGTCGAAACCCCCGGCGAGATCCGCGTCGACGTCACTGAACAGGAAAAGGAGTATCTGGTGCGCGCCGAAATTCCCGGCGCGAAGAAAGACGACATCCGCGTCCAGATCGATCGCAACTCGGTGTCGATCCGCGCCGACGTGAAGAAGGAGCAGGAAAGCAAACAGGGGCGCATGCTGCTCAAGGAAACCTACTCGGGCAGCAGCTCGCGCGCGTTCACCTTGGCGCACGAGATCGACGACAAGGCGGCGGTCGCCAAGTTGGAAGACGGTGTGCTGCTGCTGACGCTGCCCAAGAGAACCGGCGCGGGCAGCAAGCTGTTGCCGATCGGTTAACGCTGGGGCGGGTTAGTCGTGCCCAAGGCCTGCCCCTCACCCCCACCCTCTCCCCCGAGTACAGGGGCGATGGAGCCACTCCCTCTCCCTCTCCCGCCCGTGTCAGCCGAAAGCTGGCGCCTTCGGGGTGCGGGAGAGCGGGCTTTGCTCCCTCTGCCTGTGGGAGAGGGTGGGGGTGAGGGCGCATCGTCGTTCGTTGCCACCTGCTGACGATCATGGCGAATCAAGTGGACGCTTACGCGCCGAAGGAGATTGCCCGGCGCGTCGGCGAATTCGGCGTCGTCAAGGCGGGTCTCCCGCTCTTGACGCTGTCGCTGCTGGGCATGTTGGCGGGGGCCTTCATCGGCCTGGGCGCACTCATGTTCGCGCTGATCGCGAGCGATGCGTCGCTCGGTTTCGCGGCCACGAGGCTGCTCGGTGGCGTTGCGTTTTCGCTCGGGCTGATCCTGATTTCGGTGGCCGGCGCCGAGCTGTTCACGGGCAACAACCTGCTGGCGATGGCGTGGGCGAACGGCACGGTCAGCACGTACGACGTGTTGCGCAATTGGGGGGTCGTCTGCATCGCCAACTTTGTCGGCGCGGCAGGCCTGGCGCTGCTGGTCTGGCTGTCGGGCCACGCAACCATGAATGGCGGCAATGTGGCGCGCAGCGTGATCGGCATCGTCGTCGCCAAGGCAGCGCTGCCGATCGGCGAGGCGTTTTTCCGCGGCGTGCTGTGCAACGTGCTGGTGTGCATGGCGGTGTGGATGGCGCTGGCCGGGCGCAGCGTGATCGACAAGGCGGTCGCGATCGTGTTTCCGATCACCGCCTTCGTCGCCGCCGGCTTCGAGCACTCGATCGCCAACATGTACTTCTTCCCGCTCGCGATGCTGCTCGGCGCGCCCGTGGGAATGGCGGACTTCGCGCGCAACCTGGTGCCGGTGATTGCCGGCAACATCGTCGGCGGCAGCGTGCTGGTGGCGCTGGTCTATCACGTCATCTACGTGAGGCCGGGGCAGGCCGCGCGAGCCGGGCGAGCCGAGCCAGACGATCGCGCTGCCGAAATCGGTTGACGCGCGGGCGAAGCCCGAGGCATGGCATCAAAACGACCATTTGACACCGTGGATGGTGGCGCGTATTGTTCCGGCATAAACAAACCCGCCGCCAAGAACATCGCGAAGTCCCGCGGCAAGAACCCACCCTTGGCGATCTCGATCGGCGGTCCCAAGTCACGCGTCTCTGGCGCGCCTGCATCAATGACAGCCAAGCGGCCCAAACGAACCTGACCTCGAGGCGGCTGCGATCGGCGCGCGCGTTTGCGCATGGCATCATGGGCCATGCTCAGCACTCTCCAGGATCTGTTCAACCGCCTGCTGCCGCCGGCGCCGCTCGGTTAGAGACGGTCGGCTACGACGCCTGTGCTGCTGCACCAGCCGAGAGCACGAACGCATCGCTGAAGCACATTGCCTCGCCCAGCCCCTGCGTCAGGAACGCAGGCACCGCCGCTTCGACCATGGCCACCGACCCGCACACGTAGACCTCGTGCGCGCGCAGGTCGGGAAAGTCTTGCAGCATCGCTTCGTGGACCAGGCCGGTGCGGCCAGTCCAGCCGGGGCCGGGCTCCGACAACACGGGGACGAAGTGGAAGTGCGAATGGTCGCGCTGCCATTGCACGGCCAATTCGAGCGCGTACAGGTCGGCGCCCTGGCGCACGCCCCAGTAAAGCCACATCGGCCGCGTCAGCCCGCGTGCGAAGGCGTCTTCGACGATGCTCTTCACGGGCGCGAAGCCAGTCGCCCCGGCGACGAACAGGATCGGGTGTTCGCTCTCGCGCAGCGTGAAGTCGCCCAGCGGCCCCTCGAAGCGCAGCGTGTCGCCGACTTTCATGTGCGTGAACACATGGCCGGTGAAGCGCCCGCCGGGAATGCGCCGCACGTGCAACTCGATCGTGCGCGGAACCTGCGGCGCATTGGCGAACGAGAACGCACGCCGCTGGCCGTCGCCGAGAACGATGTTGATGTACTGGCCGGCCTTGAAGTGGACGGCGTCGCGGCTCAAAGGCACGAGCACGAGGCGCACGACGTCGGCTGAAAGGTGCTCGATCAGGTCGACTCGCGCGACATGCTCATGAATGGGCAGGCGCTGGGGCGATTCGCGATCGGCCGTGAGGTTGGCTTCGGGGTCGGGCTCGATGTCGACCTCGATCTCCAGATCGGACAACGCCGTCGCGCAGCACATCAGCGCCTGGCCCTGCGCGCGTTTTGCATCGCTCAGTGCGCCGCGTTGATAGGCGCCGTGGCTCACACTGCCGTGCAGCACGGCGCAGCGGCACACACCGCAGGCGCCGTTGCGGCACTCGAACGGCAGCGCCAGGCCGTGGCGCAGGCCGGCCTCGAGCAGCGTTTCGCCGCTGCGCAGCAGAATCGGCTCCGCAGTGCCTTGACGGGGGTGAATCGTCAGCCGGAATCCGCCCGCGCGGCTGCGCCCCCAACGTGGCGGCAACCAGGGCAGGGCGATCAGCAGCGCGGTGCCGGTCGCGACCAGCGCCCACACCTGCGCCAGCGGCAAGACGTAGAACAAGGGGAACAGCGCGAGCAGGAACCAATCGAGGTTGAGATTGAGCACCGCGACGCTCAGGTCGGCTGCTGCGCCCTGGCTCAACGCCGGGCGCAGCAGCGACAACACGAGCAGCGTCGACAGCAGGCTCGCCATGATGGCCCGCGGCGGGTTCGTCGAGGCCTTGGGAACGCGTTGCACGTGGATGAACATCAGCAGCAGCACGACCAGCGGGAGGCCGATGTGCATGAACGCAAGCAGCGAGAAGAAGCGGTCGTTCACGCTGTGCGCATAGATGAAATTGCGACTCAGCGATCCGCCGAATCCGGGCAGCCAGTCGAGCCACTCGAAGCTCGCCGTGATCACGAACTGCGCGAGTCGGTCCCACGGCAGCATGTAGCCGTTGATCCCCGAGACATACACGCCCCAGACGAGCGCGACGCCGCTGACCCAGGAGAACCAGCGAAAGCCGCGGAAGCGGTCGAAGGCGAAGTGGCGCAGCAGATGCAGCAGCATCGTGATCACCATGGCATCCGACGCATAGCGGTGCAAGCTGCGCAGGATGCCCCCGGCGAACCATTGGCGACGCGTCAGCGCCTCGACCGACGCGTAGGCGTCGGCCACGCTGGTTTCGAAAAATGCGTACAGGTACAAGCCGCTGCCGCACACCACCCAGAACAGGAAGAACGTGATCGCGCCCAGGTGGTACAGAGGATTCAGGCGGTCGCCGAAGACTGCGTTGAACAGCGCCTCGACACGCATGAACAGCCCTTGCAGCAGGGCCTGCAACCGAACGATCATGCAGCGTCTGCCCGCGGCGCAGCGTCCGTCGCGGTGGCCGAAGCCGGCGGCGCGCGCCGCGTCCACGTAGGGCATCTCGCGCACGGAGAGCGCGCTCGCTCGCACCACGCGCGCACAGCGCGGAACCATCGGGGGGGCGATGGCGGGGATTCGAGTAGAGTTCAGCGGCCGTCGCCCGTTCGATGATGCGCCCTGCGTACATGACATTGACGCGGTCCGCGTAACGCGCGACGACGCCGAGGTTGTGCGTAATGATCAGCATGGCGACGCCAAGCCGGCGCGACAGCTCCCGCATCAACTCGAGGATCTGCGCCTGGATGGTGACGTCGAGCGCGGTGGTCGGCTCGTCGGCAAGGATCAGCGATGGATTGCAGGCCAGCGCCATGGCGATCATCATGCGCTGGCGCATGCCGCCGCTGAAATGGTGCGGGTACTGCGCCAGACGGCGTTCCGGGTCGGAAATG
>JANOLA010000600.1:0-2548 GCA_031419535.1 Burkholderiales bacterium
GGCTCGATCTCGGTGGTGAAGTGCAGTCGTCCTGCGGCGACATTGCGCTGCACCACTTGCTCGAGCCCGGGTTCGTGGATCGGCAGTCGGCCAGCTTGCAGCGTTGCGATCTTCTTCGTATCGATGTCCAAGCACAGAACATCGTTGCCCACGTCGGCGAGGCATGCGCCGCTGACAAGTCCGACGTAGCCGGTGCCGATGACGGTGATTTTCATGAAGCCGAGTTGTCTGGCGAGCGAATGGGACGGTGCGGCAGGCGCATCAGGCGGTCAGCCGAGATTCGTAGTTGACCTCGACCCAGTCTCGATACGCCCCGCTCTGCACATGCGCCACCCAGTCAGGGTTGTCGAGGTACCAGCGCACGGTTTTGCGAATCCCGCTTTCGAACGTCTCTGCCGGCCGCCAGCCCAGTTCGCGCTCGATCTTGCGCGCGTCGATGGCGTAGCGGCGGTCGTGGCCGGGGCGGTCTTGCACGTTCTTGATGAGTCGGACGTACGGGCCGTCCGGGCTGGGCCGCAGTTCGTCGAGCAGTGCGCAGATCGTGCGCACGATTTCGATGTTGGGCTTCTCGTTCCATCCGCCGACGTTGTAGGTCTCGCCAGCGCGCCCGCGGGCGAGCACTTCGCGGATCGCGGCGCAATGGTCTTTCACGTAAAGCCAGTCGCGCACTTGCATGCCGTCGCCGTACACCGGCAGGGGCTTGCCGGCCAGCGCGTTGACGATCATCAGCGGGATCAGATTTTCCGGGAAGTGGTAGGGCCCATAGTTGTTGGAGCAATTGGTCGTGAGCACCGGCAGACCGTAGGTGTGGTGCCAGGCGCGCACGAGGTGGTCTGCCGCGGCCTTGCTCGCCGAATAGGGGCTGTTCGGCTCGAAGGCGTGTTCTTCCGTGAATGGCGCATCCAGAGGGCGCAGCGACCCATAGACCTCGTCGGTCGACACGTGCAGGAAGCGGAACGCCGCCTTGCGGTCTGCGTCAAGCGCGGCCCAGTGCTGGCGCGCCGCTTCCAGCAGCGTGAAGCTGCCTTCGATATTGGTCTTGATGAACGCCGCGGGGCCGTGGATGCTGCGGTCGACATGGCTTTCCGCGGCGAAATGCACCACGGCGCGCGGGCGGTGCTCGGCAAACAGAGCATCGAGCAAGGCGCGGTCGGTGATGTCGCCTTTCACGAAGCGGTGGCGCGAGTCGCCTTGCAGCGAACGCAGGCTTTCCAGGTTGCCGGCGTAGGTCAACGCATCGAGGTTCAGGACAGCCTCGCCCGTTGCGGCGATCCAATCGAGCACGAAGTTGGCGCCGATGAAGCCGGCGCCGCCGGTGACAAGAATCATTGCGATGGAACCCGGGGCAGAGGCAAACGCGGTGGGCGCATGCCGCGACAAACGCACGGCAAGCGCGGCATTCTAGAGGGCCGGGAGGGACCGGCGGGCGCCATCGCCGAAGCGAAACCCGCAAAGGCGATAATCGCCCAATGAGTGAAAACATGCCAGCCAGCGACTTGATCCAGCCTTTCGACGACTCCGCCGTTCCCCCGGCGCCCCTGGCGTTTGCGAGTGTGGGCCTTGACGAGCTCCTGCAGCGCGCCGTGGCGGACCAGGGCTACACGCTGATGACGCCGATCCAGGCGAAGGCGATTCCCATCGTGCTCGCCGGCCGCGACGTGATGGGCGCGGCGCAAACCGGCACCGGCAAGACGGCGGCGTTCTCGCTGCCGCTGCTGCACAAGATGCTGCGTCACCAGAACAGCAGCATGTCGCCGGCGCGCCACCCGGTGCGCGCGCTCGTGATCACGCCGACGCGCGAGTTGGCGGACCAGGTGGCCGCCAACATCACGGGTTATGCGCAGCATTCGAAACTGCGCGTCGCGGTGGTGTACGGTGGCATCGACATGAAGCCGCAGACGGCGGAGCTGAAGGCCGGCGTCGAGGTGCTGGTGGCCACGCCGGGGCGCTTGCTCGATCACATCGAGGCCAAGAACTGCGTGCTGAACAAGGTGGAGTACGTCGTGCTCGACGAAGCCGACCGCATGCTCGATATCGGCTTCCTGCCGGACTTGCAGCGCATCCTGAGCTATCTGCCCAAGACCCGGCAGACGCTGCTGTTCTCGGCGACGTTTTCGCCCGAAATCCGGCGCCTCGCCGAAAGCTATTTGCAGGACCCGGTGCTCGTGGAAGTAGCGCGCCCGAACGCCACGGCGACGAATGTCGAGCAGCGCTTTTACAGCGTGGCGAACGACGACAAGCGCCGTGCGGTGTTGAAGCTGTTGAAAGAGCGCGGCATCAAGCAGGCGCTGATCTTCGTCAATTCCAAGCTCGGCTGCGCGCGTCTCGCGCGGTCCTTTGAGCGCGATGGCTTGCGCACGAATGCGCTGCACGGCGACAAGTCGCAAGACGAACGCCTGAAAGCCTTGGATGCCTTCAAGAGCGGCGAGGTCGATGTGCTGGTGGCCACCGACGTCGCGGCGCGCGGCCTGGACATCGTCGACCTGCCGGCGGTGTTCAATTTCGATGTGCCCTACAACGCCGAAGACTACGTGCACCGCATCGGCCG
>JANOLA010000601.1:0-6788 GCA_031419535.1 Burkholderiales bacterium
GTCCTGCTCGCCTAAACGGACGACGCCTACGACTGCCTGACCGGGTTCTGTGGAGTTGCTGTGCCGCGGGGCTTGGCCGGGCGGGCTCCCCCTGCGCGTCAGCGACGGCGTCGTCCACCGTCTCGAGCCATTCGAACTGCAAGGCCTGGCGCGTCGCCTCGGGAATGTCGTGCAGGTCCTTGCGGTTGCGCGCCGGCAGCAGCACCGTCTTCAAGCCGGCGCGTTGCGCCGCGAGCACCTTTTCCTTGATGCCGCCCACCGGCAGCACGAGGCCGCGCAGGCTGATCTCGCCCGTCATCGCGGCGTCCGGCCGCACCTTGCGATCGCCGAACAGCGAGGTCAGCGCGATGAACATCGCCACGCCGGCGCTCGGCCCGTCTTTCGGGATGGCGCCGGCCGGCACGTGCACATGCACGTCGATGTGCTCGAACGTGCCCGCGGGAAGGTTGAGCTGCGCGGCGCGCGCCTTGACGAGCGTCAGCGCGGCCTGCGCGCTTTCCTTCATCACGTCGCCGAGTTGGCCGGTCAGGAGCAGCTTGCCGCTGCCGGCGACGCGCGTCGCCGCGATGAACAGGATGTCGCCGCCCACGGGCGTCCAGGCGAGCCCCGTGGCCACGCCGGCCAGGCCGCTGCGCAGCGCGACTTCGTGTTCCATCGTCGGCGGGCCGAGCAAGGCCTCGAGATCGCTTGCGTCGACATGCACTTGCGAAGCCGTGCCGTCGGCGACGCGCAATGCCGCGGCGCGCATCACGCGACCGATTTCGCGCTCGAGCTGGCGCACCCCGGCTTCGCGCGTGTAGTTGCCGGCGATGCAGCGCAGCGCCGCGTCGCTCAGGTCGATCTGATCCTCGCGCAACCCGCAGGCCTCGCGCTGCCGGCGCACCAGGTAGCTGCGCGCGATCTGTTCTTTCTCCTCCAGCGTGTAGCCGGGAAGGTCGATCAGCTCCATGCGGTCGCGCACCGGCGAGGGCACGTTGTCGATGACGTTCGCCGTGGCGATGAAGACGACGCGGCTGAGGTCGAACGCAACGCCCAGGTAGTTATCGCGAAACGTCGAGTTTTGCTCCGGATCCAGCACTTCGAGCAGCGCTGCCGAAGGGTCGCCGTGCATGCTCATCGACATTTTGTCGACTTCGTCGAGCATCATCACGCAGTCGCGCGCGCCGGCCTTGCGCAGGTTGCTGACGATGACGCCGGGCATCGCACCGACATAGGTGCGGCGGTGGCCGCGGATCTCGGCTTCGTCGTGCACGCCGCCGAGCGAGACACGCACGAACGGTCGTTGAATCGCGCGCGCCACGCTTTGGCCGAGCGACGTCTTGCCCACGCCGGGCGGGCCGACGAAACACAGGATCGGCGCGCGCCCCTGCGGATTGAGCTTCTTCACGGCGAGGAACTCGACGATGCGCTTCTTCACCCGATCCAGGCCGAAGTGGTCAGCTTCCAGGGTGGCGCGCGCGGCGCCGATGTCGATCGCCAGATCGGCGGGCGCCGCCCATGGCAGCTCCGTCATCCAGTCGATCCAGGTGCGCAGCATTGAATATTCGCTCGAGCCCTCCTGCATGCGTTGCAGGCGCTGCGCTTCCTTGCGCACATGGGCCTCGGTGTCGGCGGGCATCTTCGCCGCGGTGATGGCGTTGCCCAGCGCCGCGATCTCCTGCGCATTGCCGCCGTCCTCGCCGAGCTCCTTCTTGATCGCCTTCAATTGTTCTTCCAGGATGAAGCGGCGCTGCCGGTCGTCCATCTGCTCCTTGGTGCGCGCGCCGATCTCCTTGGACAGGCGCAGCACCTCGATGCGTTGCGCAACCACCTTCAGCACTTGCTCGAGCCGCTCTTCGCTGCCCTGGGTCTCGAGCAGCAGCTGCTTCTCGGTGGGCTCGATGTCGAGCAGGCTCGCCGCCAGGTCGGCGAGCTGCGACGGCGAGCGCGTCGCCTGCAGCACATGCGCCATCTCGGCCGGAACGCCGGGCAGCATCGACAGCAGTTCGATGCCGCGCTCGCGCAGTTGCAGAGCGAGCGCCTGCGCCTGCGTCGACACGGCGGCCGGCTCCTCGAGGTGTTCGATGCGCGCGGCGAGGAAGGGGTGTCCCTCGACGAGCTCGATGATGCGCATGCGCTGCAGGCCCTGGCACACAGCGTGGATCTGGCCGTCTTCGGTGGCCTGGTGCTGCACGATGCTGGCCAGCGTGCCGACGCTGCACAGCCCCGGCAGGCCGGGGTCGTCTTCCGTCGGATCCTTCTGCAGCACGATGCCGAACACCGTCTTGGCCGCCAATGCCTGGTTCACCGCGGCGACCGACTTTGGCCGCCCCATGGTCACGGGAATCAGCACATGCGGAAAGAGCACGACATTGCGCATCGGTACGAGCGCGATCACGCCCTCGGGGAGGCTGGACAATGCCTGCGCGGGCTCTTGGGTGGTGCTGGATGTTGTCATGTTGTCATGTCGCCGAGGGGTAGCCTACCGTCTGCACCAGCGCGATTCGCGGGGCACGCTGAATGCTGCGCGCTGCGGCCCGCCGAACCTTTGCGCCCAGTCAAACGCCGGTCGGGAGGGCCGCACGCAGCCGGAGTTGATCCATGCCTTGCTCCGGCGCCGCCAACTTCCACGCGGCGACGCTCTCGACCCGCGCTCGCGTGCCGCCTTGTGGCCCCACACCAGCACGTGGTGCAGGCCCGACAGCCCGATCGACGCGAGCGTCGCGAACAGCAGGGCCCGCAGCCACACGCCGTCGGCGACGTGCCCAGCGTGCACGGCGAGCACGCTCGTCAGGAGCAGGAATTCGAGCGCCGTATCGAGCTTGGAGATCCGGCTCGGCGCCATCTCGTCATGACCGATCCGCACGCGATAGGCGGCGGCGCCGCCGACGATCAGCGCGTCACGCAAGACCACGGCGAGCGCGAACCACCACGGCAAGATTTGTTGCACGGCAAGCAGCAGCGTCGCCGTGACCATCGTCAACTTGTCTCACGGGCGCGCCACGCCGGTGCGGCGGCGGCGGGCTGGCCCTGCCTGACCGGCCGCATGCCGGGCGGCGCCCGGCTGCGGCGCCAGCACCTGGCGCAGCAGCTGCTCGCAGTCTTGCCTGGACATGACGCGCGGTACCGGGTAGTTGAAGTCGGCCTCGTGGCAAGCTGCCTCGGCCAGCGCCGAGATGTCGGATTCGCGCAGCGCGTCCAGGTGTTGCGGGATTCCCAGCGCGGCGTTCAGCGCGTCGATGGAATCGATGAACCTGCGCGCCAACTCGTCCTGCGGCGCTCCAGGTTCGCCGAGTTTGGCGGTCAAGGCCAGCGCCGCGAGCTTGGGGATCACCGCCGGGCTCTCGAAGCGCAGCACATGCGGCAGCATGATGGCGTTGGCCAGGCCGTGCGGCGTGTGGTAGTGCCCGCCCAATTGGTGCGCGATCGCGTGCACGTTGCCGACGCCGGCGCGCGTGAACGCCAGCCCGGCGTAGCTGGAGGCGAGCGCCATGGCTTCGCGCGCCGCGAGGTCCTTGCCGTCGCGGTAGGCGACGCTCAGGTTCTGATAGATCATCGCGACCGCGGCAAGCGCCATGCGATCGCTGAACCCGGTCGACCAATGGCCGAGGTAGGCCTCGATGGCGTGGGTCAACGCGTCCATCCCCGTGGCCGCCGTGATGTGGGGCGGCAACCCCGTCATCAGGTTCGGGTCGAGCGCGGCAATGCGCGGCACGATGCGCGTGTCGACGATGAGCCGCTTGCGCTGCGTCTGCGGGTCGCTCACGAGTGCGGCGACGCTCACTTCCGACCCCGTGCCCGCGGTCGTCGGCACGGCGTAGAGGGGCGCCGCTGCGTGCAAGGACTGGAAGTAGCCCACCAGCCGGGCCACCGGCTTGCGATTCGCCGCCGCCAGCGCAATCGCCTTGGCGGCGTCGATGACCGAGCCGCCGCCGAACGCCACGACAGCGTCGCAGCCTTGCTCGCGAAAGAACTGTGCGCCGGCATCGATCTGTGGCATCGGCGCATCGGCGCTGACCTGGTCGAACACGGCGTAACGCATGCCTCGCTCGTGAAAGGCGTCGAGCAGTGGTTTCATCAGCCCCAGGCGCGTTATCTCAGCGTCGGTGACGACGAGCAGCTTGGCGTGGCCGCAATGGCAAACGGCGTGCGCCAGGCGCACGCTCGAGCCCGGGCCGACCAGCAGCGTCGGCTGCGGGATCGGCGCGAGCCGCGTTGCCACGCCAGCGGCGCGCTTCAAGCCCGGCAGCGCAAGCGTTCGAAACATGTCGCCGATCAAATCAGCGTTCACGATCAGCCTCCATGATGGCACCGTGCGCTGCCTTGCATGAAGGCGGCGTTGTGCGTTGACCCTTGGGTGGCAGTATGAAGAACGTCGTCAGCATCAGTTTGGGCTCGCGCAAACAAGACTTCGAATTCACCACGCCTTTCTTGGGCCGGCGGCTCCATGTGCGGCGTCTGGGCACGAACGGCAGCGTCGCGCAGGCCGTGAAACTCTTGAAGCAATGGGATGAACAGGCCGACGCCATCGGCCTGGGCCTGAGCGGCGAAGCGCTCGGTACGGACCCGGCGCGCGCCGCGGATTGGGCCGCCGGCGCGCTCACCCGCGCCGTGCAGCGAACGCCCGTGACGACCGGGGCACGCCTGGGCGAGATCTTCCAGGAATGGGCGGTGCGCCACGCACAAGTCGAACTCGGCGCGATCTTCAACAACGCGCGTGTGCTGTTTTTCGACGGCCTGGCACAACGCCGGCTTGCCCAAGCGCTGGCGGAATACACCGACAACCTGCAGTTTGCCGACGTGCTGCTGCGCTTCGGTGTGCCCAAGCTGTTGGGATCGCTCGATGCGCTGGCGCTGTACGCCACCGGCGCGCACTACATCACGAACTGGATCGCGCCGCGTGCGGCGTCCCGAGGCCTGCTCAAGGACTGGACGCGCTACGTGTTGCGCAAGGCGATGCAAGCGGCAACCGTGATCGTCGCACCGGTGCATGAACTCGATACCTTCGATCTGGAAGATCTGGCCGGCAAGACCATCGTCACGTCCACCGTCAACGACGCCTGCATCGCCGCCTTCAAGGACAAGGGCGTGCACATGGTGATCGACGCAGCGCCCTTCATGTTCGGCCACGCGCTGGCGCCGGACATGCTCGACGCAATGATCATCGCCGCCACCGGCGGGCCCGCGGACGAACTGCTTGACGACGATTACCTCGGCATCATCACCGAGCTGCAGATCAAGCCGCGCATCCTCTACCCGAACGGTTTCAGACGAGTCAATCGTTTCGCATTCGTGATCCACCCGCTGTCGCAGGAGTACTTCAAGAACGTCAGGCCGATCGAGCTGCTGTCACGCGTGTCGCCGCCGCTGTTCATGGACTCGGTCGAAAAAATCCTTGCTTACGCGCCCCCCTTCATCTACTCAAAGGTCACGGGAATCCAGTCACCGACCGGCGTGCAGGCCGAAGGCTGGTTGATTTCGGTGGGTGGAACGCCGAAGGAAATCATGAACCACAGCCCCGAGTTCACCTATCGCCGCCTGCTCGACGCCGCGCGTCTGGCGAAGCGCCTGGGTGCGCAAATCATGGGGCTGGGCGCGTTCACCAAGGTGGTCGGCGACGCCGGCTTGACGGTGGCACGGCGCGCACCTTTGCCCATCACGACCGGCAACAGTTACAGCGCCTCGGGGGCCCTGTGGGCCGCGCACGACGCGCTGCTGCGCATGCGTTTGCTGCCCGCGCCCAACGGCAGCGAAAGGGTGAAGTTCAAGGCGATGGTGGTCGGCGCCACCGGCTCGATCGGCTCGGCGTGCGCGCGCCTGCTCGTCAAGGCGGCCGAAGAGGTGACCCTGGTATCGCCCGAAACTGCGAAGCTGCTTGCGCTCGAAGAATCGATCCGGCGCGAAACGCCCGATGCCAGGATGGTCTTGTCGGCGCGCGCCGACCCGCACATCGCCGAAATGGACATGATCGTCACGGCCACCTCGGGCGCCGGTAAGAAGGTGCTTGACATCATGAAGGTCAAGCCCGGCTGCGTGATCACCGATGTGGCGCGGCCCCTGGACCTGCCGCCCGAGGAGGTGGCGAAACGCCCCGACGTGCTCGTCATCGAATCGGGGGAAATCCTGCTCCCCGGCGACGTGCGGATGAAGAACATCGGCCTGCCGAAGAACGTGGCCTACGCCTGCCTGGCCGAGACGATCGTGTTGGCGCTGGAGGGTCGCTTCGAGAATTTCACGGTCGGGCGCGCGATCGAGTGGGAAAAGGTGCGCGAGATCTACAAGCTCGGCCTGAAGCACGGCATGAAGCTCGCCGCGATCTCGGGCGTGAACGGCGTCTTCAGCGATGCCGACATCGAGCGCGTGCGCGAGGCTGCGCTCCAGGCGCGCGCGCACCTCGCCAAGGCTCGGCCGGGCGTGCGGCGTCGCCGCGCCCGCGCCACGAAAGTTGCGCAAGCGCAAACTGCCGCGCCGGGTTCTGAGGCGAAATCAGCGCTCGCGGGAAGTCAGGTGAACCCCGTGCAGGCCAAGGTCTTGCCTGAGCGACGACTTGCTGCCACGGACCAACCAACGGAGCAATAGAGGATGGCCACTCGACAACCCACAGCAAGCAGCGCGCGCAAGGCAGTCACGAAGGCGCGCCCCCTCCCGACAACCGCCAAGGCGCGTGCCCAAGCAGCGCCGCGCATTGTCAAGAAGGCTGCGCGCCGCCCGGTGCGTAGCTCGCCGCTCGGCGAAGCCGGATCGGCGGCGCGTGACGGCGTCGTGCGCTCCCTGCAAGGGCTGGTCTCGATCGAGGCGGAAGTCGCCGC
>JANOLA010000602.1:0-2546 GCA_031419535.1 Burkholderiales bacterium
CACCTTGGCCTTGAAGATCGCTGAGTGATTGCGACGGGGTCTTCTGCTCATGGTCATCCTGCTTCTTTCTCGGGCGTTGCGCCCGTTTGCTAGTAGCAGAGTTTCCACTTATCGTCGTGTGCAGATTTGTTGAGCCACCTCACCGCCCGCCCCACCTACAACTTCGGCGCCCGCGTATGAAACTGCGTGACCGCCTGAAACGCGTGGCCGATGCGAAACAGCGCCGCTTCGTCGAACGGCCGGCCGATGATCTGCATGCCGATCGGCATGCCTTCGCCGTCGAAGCCGCAGGGCACGTTCATTGACGGCAGGCCCGTCAGGCTGGGGACGCCGGTGAACTGCATGATGGCTGAGAGCATGTCTTCCTCGACGCCGTTTTCGATCACGACCGTCGTCGCGCCGAGCTTGGTGGCGGTGAAGGGCAGCGTCGGGCAGACGAACACGTCGACCTTGCGAAACGCCGCCAGGAATTCATTGCGCAGCAGCGTGCGGTAGCGCTGCGCCTGCAGGTATTGCGTGGCGAGCAGCAGTTCGCCCACTTCGAGCAGCGCGCGCACGTCTTCGCCGTAGTCTTGCGGGCGCTCGCGCAGCCAGCGCTGGTGGTAGGTGCTGGGCTCGGCGGATTCGATCGTCAACTGCGCCGAGATGTTGCCGTGGATGTTTTCGATGTCCACGTCGACGAGCTGCGCGCCCAGGCCTTTGAAGGTGTCGAGCGCGGCGCGCACCGCGTCGTGCACGGGCGGCTGCAGGTGATGAAAAAAGTACCCCGGCACGACCCCGATGCGCAGGCCGCGAACGCCGTCGTTCAGGCCTGCCAGGTAGTCGGGGCAGGCGCGCGCGGCGCTCGCCGGGTCGTGGTTGTCGTGGCCCGCCATCACGCCGAACATCAGCGCACAGTCTTGCACCGTGCGCGTCATCGGGCCGGCGGTGTCCATGCTCCAGGCCAGTGGAATGATGCCGTGGTTGCTGACGCGCCCGTAGGTGGGCCGGATGCCGACCACGCCGTTGATCGCCGAAGGCAGGCGAATCGACCCTCCCGTGTCGGTGCCCACCGCGCCGTAGCAACTGCGCGCCGCCACCGCCACGCCCGAGCCGCCGCTGGAGCCGGCAGGGAAGCGCTCGGTGTTCCACGGGTTGCGCACCGCGCCGTAATGCGGGTTGGCCGAGGTGCCGCCCCAGGCGAACTCGTGCATGTTGGTCTTGCCGATGAAAATCGCGCCGGCTCGGCGCAGCTTTGCGGCCACGGTCGCATCGGCTTCGGGCAGCCAGTCGCTCAGCACCTTGCTGCCCGCGGTGGTGCGCGAGCCGCGCAGCGCGACGTTGTCTTTCAGCGCGATCGGAATGCCGTGCAGCGGCCCCAGGTCGTGGCCGGCCGCGGCCATGATCTCGGCGGCCTTGGCGACCTGCAGCGCCTGTTCCTCGAACACCGTGATGTAGGAGCGCAGCACGTCGTCTGTCGCGCGGATGCGGTTCAGGCAGGCCTGCACCAGTTCCACCGGCGAGACCTCGCGCGAGCGCACCTTGTCCGCGGCTTGCGCGAGGCTGAGCTCGAGCAGTTGCGCGTCGGCGCTCATGGTGATTCGTCTCCCGCCTCGGGCGCGTGCGTGAACACGGTGGCCGGCAGCAGGTCTCGATGCGCCGCCGCGCTCATCTTTCGGCTCAACTCATCGGCCGCCGGGGCCCAGGCGTCGAGGATCGAAGCGACGATGGCCTCGCGCGCCGGGGGCAAGGGCAGCGCGGCGTAACGGGCGAGCGCGCGGACCCGCGCCGTTCCTGTGAAGTCCGGGTCTGCCATCGCGGTGACCTCCGCTTTCCTAGAGTTGCACGCCCTTCGTCAACGCCCCGTCGACAACGAGGTTCGTGCCGGTGATGAAACTCGCCGCGGGGCTGGCGAGGAACACCGCGGCGTTGGCCATCTCCTGCGGCGTTCCCATGCGGCCGGTCGGGTTCAGGCCGAGCGCCATCTTGTACAGCGCGGGGTTGCCGGTTTCGATCTGGTTCCACACGCCGCCGGGGAAGTAGGTGTTGCCGGGCGACACGGTGTTGGCGCGAATCTTCTTGCCCGCCAGGTGGTAGGCCAGGCCCTGCGTGTAGTGCACGATCGCGGCCTTGAACGCGCCGTAGGGGCCCGAGGCGAAATCGATCTCGCGCCCGGAGACGCTGGAGATCGTGACGATCGCCGCGTGCTGGCTCTTCTCCAGCCGCGGCATCGCCGCTTCGACCAGGCGCACCGTGCCCATCATGTCGACCTGGAAGCCGCGCTCCCAGCTCTCTTCAGTGGGCGGGATCGCCAGCGCGCTGACGTTGGCGACGACGATGTCGATGCCGCCAAGCGCATCGGCCGACGCTTCGACCCAGGCCTTCAGCGCCTTCGCGTCGCCCACGTCGGCGGCCGAGCCGTAGGCCTTCACGCCCAGCGCCTGCAAGGCGGCGACGCTTTGCTTCACCTCGTCGGCATGGCGCGAACAGATCGCCACGTTCACGCCTTCGCGCGCGAGCGTTGTCGCAATCGCGCCGCCGATGCCCTTGGTGCCGCCGGTGACCAG
>JANOLA010000603.1:0-8674 GCA_031419535.1 Burkholderiales bacterium
CCAGTTGCCGCACACCGAGGTCGGCGCCACCACGAGCGCCGGCCCGCCCTCGGCGCGCTGCAACAGCATCGCCAGCGTCTGCACCGTCTTGCCCAGGCCCATGTCGTCGGCGAGCACGGCGCCGAAGCCGCTGGCGCCTAAGCGCATCAGCCAGCGGTAGCCGTCCAGTTGGTAGTCGCGCAGGTCGGCGTCGAGGTTGGGCGGAGCGTCAAACACCTGCGCCTGCGCCTGATCCCAGGCGCGGCTGCGTTTGCGCCAGGCAGCGTCTCCTTCCAGCGTGAGCGTGCTGCCGCTCGCCTCCCACGCGAGAGCCGCCACGCTGGACAGGCGCTGCCCGGCCTTGTGCGGCTGCGCCAGCGCAGCCAGGTCGTTGAGCTGCTGGCGCAGCGCGTCGCTCAGCGCCAGAAAGTCGCCTTCGGCGAGCGCAATGTAGCGGCTCTTGCTCGATTGCGCCAGGTCCAGCAGGTGCCGCAATTGCAGCACTTCGCCGCTGTCGAGTTCGAGTTCGCCCTCGAGCTCGAGCCACTCGCCTTTGGAGCTGGCGCGCAGCTTCACGCTCGCATCCGGCGCCGCGCGCACGCGCATCGGCTTGCCCTTGGGCCACTCGGTGACGATGAACTCGGCCAGCGTGCTCAACGCCTCCACCACCGCCAGCGCATGCTGCGGCTCGTTCAGGTGCCACTCGTGGCCGCGGTCGTCGTCGAGGTCGATGACGTCGAGCAACGACAGCAGCTTGTCGCGCGCCTCGCGCTCGCGATCGAGGTCGCGCCGGGTCGACAGCGTCACGCCCTGGTGCACCGTGGTCACGCGCAGGCGCCCGCCGCCCGGCGGCAGGCGCGGACCGAAGTCGCCGAACGGCGCAGCGAGCAGCACCATCGTCAAGCCGCTGCCCTGAGGCGTGAGTTCGGCGCGCAGCAGTGGATTCGCTTCCACTTCGTGGCCGGCTTCGGCGTCGCTCGCCACCTGAAAGTGGGCCGCGAGAACGCGCAGCGCCGCGTCGAGCTCGGTGCGCGCCGCGACCGGCACCTTCCAGCCCTGCGTCACCAGTTCGGCGACACGCAGTTGCGCTGGAGTCAGCCGCACCAGGCGCGCGCGCCTGGGCCCGTCGGCGATCAACATCGTATTGCGGCGCCTCAGGCGTTGCTCGCGCCAGCGTTGCGGATACTCTTCGTCCAGCTTGTCTTCAGCCTGATGCTTGTCGTGGCGGATCGGATCCAGCAGGCGAAAACCGATGTGCTCGCCGTGCGTCATGATCTCCAGCGCCGGCAAGGCTTCCTCGACTTCGATGAACTGCGTGGGGTCGCGCTCCCAAGCGACGAACGGGTGCCGCACGAGAGCGGGCGCGGCGGTGACGGCGTCGATCAGCGGCCGGTTGCCGAAGTCCTCGCGCTGCACCGCGCGCAGCACCGCGGCGTCGTGCGTGGCGAGGTCCTTGCGCTTGATGAGGGTGGCCAGCGACACCGGCTTGGGTTTGCCCAGGCCGCGCACGCCGCTCTTCTGTTCCATCGGCTCGATGCTCTCGATGCGCGCGTCGGCGCCGACGTTCACGACCCAGATCAAGCGGTCCGGCTCGGCCTTCGTGTTCGCGCGGGTGGGGCCGGGTGCGTCGCCGCCCAACGCCATGATCGAGGCGAGCGCCTCGCGCCAGCGGTCATGCGCCTGGCCGACGAAGAACGGCGCCTGCGCGTCGGCGTCGGCATCGGCGTCGGCCGGCGCGTCGCCGAGCAGCATGGCCGCGGCGCGCCGCGTCAGATGCGCGAGCCAGGCGAGCTCGGCGTGATCGAACTGCGCCGCGAGCTCGCGCGCATGCTCGCGCACTTTGTCCGCAGCCTTGGGTTCGATGCGCAGCCACGCGGCGAGCAACAGGTGCTGCAGGTATTGCAGCGATTGCATTCCCGAACGCGGCGCGTCCAGCAGGTGGAACTGCGCAGGCGCCAGCGGGGCGTCGCCCAGGCGCTGGTCGATGGCGATGGCCCAGATGCCGAGCATGCCGAAGGGGTCGATGCCGCCCTTGGTCAATTCGGTCGCGGCGAACTTGCGTGCCTTGGTCCAGGCCGCCGGCTCGGGGCTTGCCAGCAACGCCATCAGATAGAGCCAGAGCATCGATGGCGACGCGAGGTTCTTGCGCCGACCCAGTTCCACCGCGGCGCGCTTCAAGGCGGCCTCGAACTGGCTCGCGCCGTCGCGCCAGTCGCCTTGCGCGATGCGCAGCGCGGCGCGAATCACGTCGGCGTTGCCGCCGGTAGCGCGCTCGCACAGCGCCAGCGCGCCGGCGAAGTCGCCGCGAAACAGCAGCGATTCGGCGAGCCGGCAGCGCAGCTCGTGCGAAAGCGTGTCGGGCGTCGTCGCACCGCGCACGAGCAACCAGTCCTCGAGCGGCTTCGCTGCGCTTTCGGCAAAGCCGCTCAGCACCATCATCAGGTGGTCGATCAGATTGAGCTGCAGCACCCGGTCCAGACGTTCGAACAAGCGCGAATTGAAGGGCTTCAGCACCGCCTGGCGCAGCGCGCCACTCCACAGGTGGGTGAAGCTGTAGGCCATCTGGCCCAGGCGTTGCAGGTGCTGCATCGACGCGCCGCCGTAGATCACGAGGCGCATCGCGGCGGCGAGCTGGTCTTCTTCCTGGTAGCCCAGCGAGTACGAGTGGTCGAAGCGGCTGACGACGCGCCAGGCCTCGAACCAGGCTTTCGCGCGGCGCGCATCCAGCATCATTTCGAGAAAGCGCGCGCCGGCGTGCGGCTGCGTGGCGTGCACGCGGCCCTGCGTGTCGCGCTTGGCGTGGCCCGCGGTGACGAGGCGATCCACAAAGCGGCGCACCTCCACCGGGTTGAAGGCCGTGCCGCGATCGCTGCGCAAGCCGGCCGCAGCCATCATTTCGCAGACGCGGGTCACGCCGGACGGCGCTTGCAGCGCGCACAGCGTGTCGTGCACTAGGGCGTCGTCGCGGCCCATCGTGCGGTCGAGTTCAGTGACCGCGCCAACCGCGGCGCTGCCGCCGACGGGCGGTTTGGCCGACGCCGCAGGCACTTCGAGCAACAGCGAGGGTTGCAGGGAGGCTTGCAGCGAGGGTTGCAGGGGAGGGGGCTTGAGGGTCTTCACGACGAGGCGGCGACGCAGGCGAAAACAGCGAGCCTACCCGATGCCCGATGTGGCTGACAATCGCGCCATGGCCGACGACGCTGCACCGCACCGGCGCCGCGTGCGCTACCCCGGAACGCACCCGCGCAGCTTTGCCGAGAAGTACAAGGAGCTCGACCCTTCGCACCACGCCGACGAGTTGCAAAAGGTGATGCAGCGCGGCCAGACCCCCGCGGGCACGCACCGGCCGATTTGCGTGGCCGAGATTCTGGACATCCTGCAACCCAAGCCGGGTGAAGTGGGGCTGGATGCGACGCTGGGTTTCGGTGGCCACGCGCAGGAGTTGCTCGCCCGGTTGCAGCCCGGCGGGCGCCTGTTCGGCATCGACGTCGATCCTGTCGAGGCGCCGCGCACCGAGGCGCGCTTGCGCTCGCTCGGGCACGGCGAGTCGGCACTGACGGTGCAGCGCCTGAACTTCGCCGAGATCGCGAGCCTGTTGCCGCAGGCCGGCGGCGGCTTCGACTTTGTGCTGGCCGACCTGGGTGTGTCGTCAATGCAGATCGACAACCCGGCGCGCGGATTCAGCTTCAAGGCCGATGGGCCGCTGGACTTGCGGCTGGATCCGAGCCAGGGCACGAGCGCCCGTGACTGGCTGGTGTCGGTGACGCGCGTGCAATTGCGCGAGCTGCTGGTGGAGAACGCCGACGAGCCGCATGCCGTGGCGCTGGCTGCCGCGCTGCAAGGGCAATGGATCGAGACGACGGGCCAACTGGCCGCGCGGGTTCGGGACACGATGCGCGGCGCCTTGCATCCCAAGCTGCCGAAAGACGAGCGCGAGACCGAGACGAAGAAGGCGCTGCAACGCGTCTTTCAAGCGCTGCGAATCGCCGTGAACGACGAGTTCACCGTGCTCGACCGCTTCCTGGAAGCGCTGCCCGGTTGCCTGAAACCCGGGGGGCGAGTGGCGATCCTGAGCTTTCATTCCGGCGAAGACCGGCGCGTGAAGAAAGCTTTCCAGGCGGGCGAGCGGTCCGGTGCCTATGCGCGCGTCGCACCGGACCCGCTGCGACCCTCGGCGCAGGAGCGCCATGCCAACCCGCGCTCCTGCGCCGCGAAGCTGCGCTGGGCGTTTGCTCCCTCTCCCGCTTGCGGGAGAGGGTCGGGGTGAGGGTCGGTGAACTGGACGCTGGTGCCGGCCGCCAGCCCTCACCCCAGCCCTCTCCCAGGAGGAGAGGGAGCAAGACCGAAAAACTAGGACCCGAAGTGCAGCCGATATTCCGCGCCGTCGGTGAAGCTGCACGAACCCGTGCCCAGGCTCATCGCTGTGCCGCTGAGCTGGTACTTGCACTGCACGCTCGCGCCTCTCGGGCCAGCGGCATTGGCCACGCCGCGCCGGCCGGGGCCATCGACCCGCGTCGCTTCGCCTTGCAGCGTGTCGCCCAGGTAGCCCAGCGTGATCGTGCCGCGGCCGGTCTTGTGATCGACGATCACGGCGCTCAACATGCCGGCGCGCTGCGCCGCTTCATTGAGCGGGTACAGGCGCGCCGTCAGCACGCCCGCCGTGGGCGCGGCGGAGGGTGCAGGCTGCACGACGACCGTGGTCGATGACGAGCCCTGCACAGGCAGGCCGGTGTGCGAATCGACGGGAACCAAGACGCAAGCCGACAAGGACAGAGCGATCGCCGAGCACACATAGGTTCTTGACATATTCACTTTCTCTGCGCGGCACATGCCGCGGGGGCGATGTTCAGTGCGTGGCAGGGTGCGTGGCAAGCACTGCGTGACGGGTATCGATGGCCGATACCGGGCGGCGCGCGGTGTGCGCTGTGCAGGGCTGAGGCAACCTCGATCACTGCCGGAGCGGGCTGCGCGCGGCGTGAGGCACGCATCGATCGCCGCCGATCGGGTTGACAATGCCAGCGTGCAGAACGATCTCTCCAGCCTCGATGTCCTGGCCGCGGCCGTGCCCTCCGGCTGCCGGCTCGCGCTGCCGGCAGATTACGCCGGCGTGTCGATCGCGCTCACCGCCGCACTGCTGCGCCGCGCGCCGCGCGAGTTGCGTCTGGTGTGCGTGCCTACCGCCGGGCTGCAGGCCGATCTGCTGATCGGCGCGGGCCTGGTGCGCAGCGTCGAAACCAGCGCCGTGAGCCTGGGCGAGGCCGGCGGCGCGCCGTGCTTCAACCGTGCGGTGGCGCGCGGCGCGATCGAGCTGCTGGACAGCACCTGCCCCGCCGTTCACGCCGGGCTCATGGCGGCGCAGAAGGGCGTGCCCTTCGCCACGCTGCGCGGCCTCATCGGCAGCGACGTGCTGCGCCACCGCGGTGATTGGCGCGTGATGCAAAACCCGTTCAGCGAGGCGCCGGACCCGATCGTCGCGCTGCCCGCCATCCATCCCGACGTCGCGATCTTCCACGCCCCGATGGCCGACCGCCTGGGCAACGTCTGGATCGGCCGCCGGCGCGAGCTGGCCGCGATGGCCTACGCGAGCCGCGCCACTTATGTGACGGTGGAGCGCGTGCTCGAAGGCAACCTGATGGACGACGAACGCACGGCGGCCGGCGTGTTGCCTGCCCTGTACGTCGAGGCGCTGGCGCTCGCGCCGAACGGTGCCTGGCCGTGCGGCCTGTGGGGCGAGTACCCGCCCGACATGGCCGAGATGCAGCGCTACGCGCACCTGGTGCGCACCGAAGAGGGCTTTCGCAACTATCTTGCCGAAGGCGCATTCGCGCGGGCGTGGGAACCGGCGTGAGCGCGGTCGTGGGAACCGGCGTGAATTCACCCGCGGTGCTGCCGCGCGAGCGGCTCATCTTCACCATCGCCGGGTTGTTGGCGGGCGTGCGCCATGTGGCGGTGGGCGCCTCGTCGCCCATGCCCGCGGCCGGCGCGATGCTGCTGCGCGCGCGCCAGCAGGCGGCCGGCGAGCGCGCCGCGCGGCTGTCCATCCTGGGTTCGGTGAAGCACAACTTTTTCACCAACGGCTCGGTCGAATTGTTCGACTGTGCCGGCCAGGGCCGCATCGACGCCTTCTTCCTCGGCGGCGGGCAGATCGACGGCCAGGCCAACATCAACCTCGTCGGCGCCGGCAGCTATCCCGCGAGCCAGGTGCGCTGGCCGGGATCGTTCGGTTCGGCGTATCTGTATTTCGTGGTGCCGCGCGTGATTCTGTTTCGCGAGGAACATTCACCGCGCGCCCTTGTCGAGAAGGTCGACTTCATCAGCGCGCCCGGCGTCAGCCCGCCCGGTGTGCACCGGCCCGGCGGCCCGCACGCGCTGCTCACCGGCATGGCGCTGTTCCACTTTGACCGCGAGCGCGCTCGCTTCGTGCTGCGCAGCGTTCACGTCGGGCACACGCTCGCGGCCGTGCGCGAAGCGACGGGCTTCGCTTTCGACCTTGCGCCCGATCTCAGCGTGACGCCCGAACCCGACCCCGCCACGCTGGCGCTGCTGCGAACCCGCGTGCTCGGCGATCTGGCCGAAACCTACCCCCAATTCACGGCCCAGTGGCAGGCCGACCTGGTGGCTCACTCGCTCGGCACGAACAGCCAAAGCAGCAGGTAGATCAGCAACCCGAACCCGCCGCACAGCAACAACGCCGCGAACACGAGCCGCCAGATCCACGACTCCACCCCGGTGGAACGCGCGATGCCGCCGCACACGCCGGCGATCCAGCGGTCGCTCTGGCTGCGGCGCAGCGCGTTCAGCGCGGCAATCGCCGGCGCGGGCGCGCCCGGCCCGGGTGGCGCGGCGGGTGCGTCGAGCAACCGCGCCTTGGCGCGCGCGAACTCGTCATCCGTCAATGCGCCGCGCTGATGCAGGTCTTGCAGTTGCGCCAATTCATCGCTGAGGGCCATGTATCGCTCCTTGCTCGGTTCCCGGATACTGCCGGCCGCGCCGGCATGAGCCATTGTTCCACCGCAAAGGGTGGTGCCGATTCTGGCGCTGCATCATCACCCGTGCCCACGCGCCAGAGCGCGTGGCGCAGGCCGAAAGCGGCGGGCTCCGCGCCCGCCATCACTCGCCCTTGAACCCCGCCTAGCGCCGCTCGAGGAAGGCCACGCCGCCTTCGCGCGCGTCGGCCGTGTCGGCGGCGATCATCTGGTGCGAGGCTTCCATCGCCAGCGCCTCGGCGTAGCTTTGCTCCAGCGCACGCGCCAGGCCCTGGCGCATCAGCCCGAGCGCGCGCGTCGGGCCGGCCGCCAGCCGCTCGGCCAGGGCCAGCGCCTCGCGCATCAGCTCGGCATCGTCCACCACCTTGTAGATCAAGCCCCAGGCCTGCGCCTGCTCGGCCGTGATGCGCTCGCCCAGCATCAGCATCTCGGTGGCGCGGGCCTTGCCGATGAGGCGCGGCAGCATCCACGTCGCGCCGCCGTCGGGAACGAGGCCGATGTTGACGAAGGCTTCGAGAAAGTAGGCGGACCGCGCGGCGATCGCGAAATCGCCCGCCAGCGCGAGCGAGCAGCCGATGCCCGCGGCGACGCCGTTCACCGCGGTCACCACCGGAACGGGCAGGCGCGACAGCGCCAGCATCGCCGGGCCGTAGTGCTCGGTCAGCGCCTGGTGGGTGGCCCCGCCACGCGAGGTGGCAGCGGGCTCGGCGCCGCGGCCGGCGAGGTCGGCGCCGCTGCAAAACGTGCGGCCCTCGCCGGTGATGATCAGTGCGCGTGCGCCCAGCCGCGGCAGCTCATGCAGCGCGGCAAAGATCTCGTCGAACATCCGCGGCGGCGCCGCATTCAGACGCTGCGGCCGGTTCAGCGTGATGGTGGCCACGGCGCCTTGGCTGGTCAGGCGCAGGGTCTCATAGGCGAACGGCGGGGTCGATGGCAAGGTCATTCAGGGTCTCCGGTGTCGGCGGCTCGCCAGGGATCTCAAGACGGGCCGAGTTTCGCCAGCAAGTGTCGCTCGTGTCGCCACTGCTTCCCTCGGGCCCAACGAGTCACGGCTCCAGCAGCGTGAACCGGGCTCGACCCAGCCATTTTTTGAAGACGCGATCGAAGCTGACGAGGTGTTCGCCCATCTGCTCCACGGCGGCCGCCAGCCAGGCATCGGGCAAATCATTGCCGCCGAGCTGCTTGTCGAGACACAACTGCCGCAGCTTCGGCCACTCGGGGCCCAGCGCGGCGAGTTGCACGCCCGGCATGGCCAGGACGGCGTCGACAAAGCCGACGGCATCGACGATGGGCGTCGGAACCTGAAAAATCTTCGGGCTGGTCGGCAAGCGCAGCAGGCTGGCCAGGACCATCGGCATCAGGGTAAACGCCGCACCGTTCTCGGCGGCGGCCAGAGCGCCTGCGAGCCACTTGCGCGCCGCCGCGTGGTGGGGATGATCGTGTCTGGCTGCCACCAGAAGCACGTTGACGTCAGGCGTCATCGCCCAGGGCCTTCCGCATGGACTTGTTGCTGCGCGCATCCACGCCCGCAACCAGGCCACCGCGCCCCTTGAGCACCGGCACCCGGCCGCGCGCGAGGCCTGCCGCTTTGGCGCGAAGACGCAATTGCAGCCCCTCCTCGATCAGCCGAGTCAGGCTGCTGCGCCGCAAACGCCTTGGCGTCGGCAAGCAACTGGTCGATGCCCGGGCAGGGGGAATCAGCGGGTTTC
>JANOLA010000604.1:0-8330 GCA_031419535.1 Burkholderiales bacterium
GCGTGGCCCACGACTCGCACACAAGCCTTGCTCGCGCTCGCCTCGCGTGCCACTTCGCGCACCCACAGCCGGTGCTGCTCGCGCGGTTCCGCGGCAGGAAGCAGGGTCGTGCTGCCCGGTTGAAACTGCACTTTCAGTGACAGGCTCTTCGCCGCCAAGCCCAGGGCGACGATGCGTTTCATCTCTTGCGCGGCCTCGTCTTTGCGCCCGAGTTTCCAGCTCGACAGGAAGCGGCCGCTGAGCACACGCAGGTCGTCGGGGTCGGCGATTTCGCTGGCTTGAACGAAGAGGCGCCGCGCCGAGGCGAATTGTTTGTCTTGATAGGCGCCGATCGCCTCCGTCAGCAGCGCCGCTGCGGGCAGGCGCCACCGGTAGAGCGGATCGATGCGCTCGCCGACGCGTGCCGCCACCTGGCATGACTTGACGTAAGCCGCGACGGTGCGGTCTTGGTGCCAGGTGGGGCTGTCGCGGAAGAAAGGCGTGGGCTCGGCGTTCACGCTCGCCAGCGTGGCGCGGTCCAGGCGCTTGGCGACGATCAGGTTGCTGCGCAGGTCCACCAACGTGAGCCAGAGGCGAAACGCGTCGGGCGGGCCGTTGCCGGCTTCGTTCAGCGCCACAGGGGTGAGGGTGCCGATCAACAGCAAGGGGCTGCTGGCCAGGTGGTTGCGATTGAGCGGGCGCACGGTCCACGTCTTGACCTTCTGCCGGATCGACTGCGCGAGCTGTGCGCCCACGGCCACGGTGGCCAGCGTCTGTTGACCGGTGTTCGCGTCGATCAACGGGTCGATGACCACATCGCGAGGCGCATCGCCCAAGCTGCGCAGCGCGTCCTGGAACAAGCGTGCGGCTGCGCGTTCGACCACGGCGTCGATCGCAGCGAGTGGCAGCGCAGCGGTCGCGCTCACGGCGCCCGGTGGTGGAAGTGGTGCCGGGAGTGCCACCGGCGGTGCAGGCGGTGCAGGCGTCGTGGACGGTGCAGTGGGCGCGCTGACCGGCGGCGTGACGACAGGCAGGGCGGCACGCTGCGGCGCGGCCGCGGCGCGGTCTGGAGGCGCCGCATCTTGGTCCGTGGCCGCACAGCCGACGAGCAGTTCGACGAACAACCCGACGCTCAAGCAGAAGGCGAATCTCACGCACGGCGATCGAAGCATTCCGGGCTCCTGGACATGAATGCGCTGGCCTGGCGTTGAAATCGAGCGCCTGGGTTGGGGCGTGACGATAGCGCAGCAGGGCGCGCTTGCGCGTGCGCAGCAGATCGGAGCGGACCCCACGGCGCCCGTTGCTCTCATGAGGAAACGCACGGCCGCCCGAAGTTTCCTCATCCCCCTCGGGGGGCGGACGACGTATGTCGTCGGCCTGGGGGCGCTCTCAGGCGCAGCAGCGCCCGAAATGATCGAGGCCATAATCTTCCGCATGAACGCAGCGCTTCGCAACGACACCTTTCTTCGAGCCTGTTTTTGCGAACCGACCAGCCATACGCCGGTGTGGCTAATGCGTCAGGCGGGCCGCTACCTTCCCGAGTACCGCGCGACGCGCGCGAAGGCCGGCAGCTTCATGGGGCTGGCGACGAACGTCGACTTCGCCACCGAAGTGACGCTGCAGCCGCTGGACCGCTACGCGCTCGATGCTGCGATCCTGTTCAGCGACATCCTCACCGTCCCCGACGCGATGGGCCTGGGACTGAGCTTCGCCGAAGGCGAGGGCCCGCGTTTCGCGCGGCCGGTGCGCGACGAAGCCGGCGTCGCCGCGCTGGCCGTGCCCGACATGGGGAAGCTGCGCTATGTGTTCGACGCCGTCACGTCGATCCGGCGCGCGCTGAACGGCCGCGTGCCCTTGATTGGCTTTGCCGGCAGCCCGTGGACGCTGGCCTGCTACATGGTCGAGGGTGCGGGCTCGGACGACTATCGCCTGGTCAAGTCGCTGCTCTACGCACGGCCGGACCTGATGCACCGCATCCTCGCGGTGAACGCCGACGCCGTGGCGCTGTATCTAAACACGCAGATCGTTGCCGGTGCGCAGGCCGTGATGGTGTTCGACAGCTGGGGCGGCGTGCTTGCCGACGGCGCGTTCCAGGAATTCAGCCTGGCCTACACGCGGCGTGTATTGGCCCAGCTGAAAACCGAGCACGAGGGCCAGCGCATCGCGCACATCGTCTTCACCAAAGGCGGCGGTTTGTGGCTCGAGGAGATTGCGGCGATCAAGCCGAATGTGATCGGCCTGGACTGGACGGTCAACATCGGCCGCGCGCGCCGACAGGTCGGCGCTCACATTGCCTTGCAGGGCAACCTCGACCCGAATGTGTTGTTCGCCCCGCCCGAGAGAATCGAAACCGAGGTGAAGCGGGTCTTGCAGAGTTTCGGTGCGCCCGGGGGCCATATCTTCAACCTGGGGCATGGCGTCAGCCAGTTCACTCCGCCCGAAAGCGTGTCGGTCTTGGTCGACAGCGTGCATCGGCTGTCGCGGCGCGACCCGGCCTGATTTCACCCAGGTTCTGCCTCACTCGGCAGGGCGCGCCGGATACATCATTCGCGGTAAGTGAGCGCTCAGGGCTTGACTTATCCCCATTTTCAGAGCCCTGCCGGAGGGTCAACCGGCTCTTGCGCCGCACCATGAACTGTTCAGCAAACTCGACCTAACTCGTTGATTTAAAAGATGATTTCTGAATGCAACAAAACTGCGCGAAGAACCTTGAAAGCCAATTGAATCAACGATCTAGGGCCGCCCCGGCCGGCTTTCCCACAAAGTTATCCACACATTCTGTTGAAACAGCGAAAAGCGCCGGCGAAGCACTCGCTTACTGTCAATCCCTAGTTTGAACCCAGCTCTCTCACTGGGCTAACGCGAGATGAATCCGGACCCGCAAGCGTCGATCGTTCACCGTGTCGCGGTCGAGACCCCGCAGCACAGTGGCTTGTGCGAGCCGCTTGACTATCTCAGTGAGCAAAGGCTCACCCCGGGGTCGCTGGTGCGGGTGCCGCTCGGCAAACGCGACGTTCCCGGCCTGGTCTGGCCCGGTGCGACCGGGGCTGTGCCGGTGGCCAGCTTGCGCCCGGTCTCCGAGGTGCTGACGGGCCTGCCACCGCTCCCCGAACGCTGGTGCGAGTTGGTCGATTTCGCGGCTGCCTATTACCAGCGCGGTTGCGGCGAGGTCGCGCTGTCGGTCTTGCCGCCCGAGCTGCGCAAGCTGAGTGATCGGCAACTCAACGCGCACATCGACAAGCTGCGCCGCGCCCACGCGCGCGCTGGGCAGGACGAAGCGCCAAGTGCCCGCGCCACCACGCCCGCGCCCGCCCTGAACGCCGAGCAGGCCGAGCTGCTGCACCAGCTCGACGCCCTGGGTGGCGAGACGGCGCCGCCGCCGGTGCTGCTGCATGGCGTCACCGGCAGCGGCAAGACCGAGATCTACCTGCACGCAGCAGCCCATGCGCTGGCCCGAGGCCGCCAGGCGCTGGTGCTCGTCCCGGAAATCAACCTGACACCGCAACTCGAAGCGCGTTTCGCCGAGCGCTTTGGAAGCCAGCGCATCGTCTCGCTGCACAGCGGCCTGACACCGGTGCAGCGGCTGCGCCACTGGCTCGCGGCCCATTTGGGGATGGCCGATCTGGTGCTAGGGACGCGGCTCGCGGTGTTCGCATCGCTGCCGCGCCTGGGGCTGATCGTCGTCGACGAAGAACACGACCCGTCGTACAAGCAGCAAGACGGCGCCCGCTACTCGGCGCGCGACCTGGCGGTTTATCGCGGGCGGCTGGAGTCGGCGTTGGTCGTGCTCGGCTCGGCGACGCCGTCGCTGGAAAGCTGGCGCCACGCGCAGACCGGCCGCTATCGGCAGCTGAATTTGCGCAGTCGCATCGGCGACGCCGAACTGCCGCAGGTGCGCATCGTCGACATGAGCCGGCTGCCCAAGGCGAGCGGCGGCGCCCCCGAGCGGGTGCTCTCGCCGCCCCTCATCGCGGCGCTGCAAGAGCGGCTCGCGCGTGGCGAACAAAGCCTGGTGTTCCTGAACCGGCGTGGCTATGCGCCCGTGCTGCACTGCGCCGATTGCGGTTGGAAGAGCGCTTGTCCGCATTGCAGCGCGTGGCGCGTGTTTCACAAACTCGACCGCAGCCTGCGCTGCCACCACTGCGGCCTGGCCGAGCGTGTGCCGCGCGCCTGTCCGGAATGCGGCAACCTGGACATCTCGCCGATCGGGCGCGGCACGGAGCGGCTGGAAGAGCAGCTCGGCGCGCTCTTGCCGAACGCGCGCATCGCGCGCATCGACGCCGACAGCACGCGCGCCAAGGGCGCCCTCGAAGCGCGCCTGAACGCAGTGCACGCCGGCGAAGTGGACGTGCTGGTGGGCACGCAGATGATCGCCAAGGGCCACGACTTTCGCCGCATCACGCTGGTGGCCGCGGTGAACCCGGATTCGGCCCTGTTCTCGGTCGACTTTCGTTCACCCGAACGCCTGTTCGCACTGCTGATGCAGGCGGCAGGGCGCGCCGGGCGCGACGCCAGCCATTCGTCGCGCAGCGAAATGTGGGTTCAGACCTGGCACCCGCGCCACGCGCTGTATGACGCGTTGCGGCGCCATGACTTCGACAGCTTCGCGCAAGCGCTGCTGAAGGAACGAGAGTCCGCGGGCCTGCCGCCGTTTTCGCACCTGGCGATGCTGCGCGCCGAAGCGCGCGACGCGACCGCCGCCGAAAATTTCTTGCACGCCGCCGCCCAGCTCGCCGCAGGGCTGCCCGGCGCGGACGCGGTGACGATCTACGCGCCCGTGCCGCTGAACGTGGCGCGCGTCGCGAACGTCGAGCGCGTGCAGATGCTGGTCGAGGCCAACTCGCGCAAGGCATTGCAGCAGCTGCTCGCGACTTGGCTTCCCGAGTTGCATCGCCTGCGCGGGGCAAGCAAGGGCGAGGCGCGCATCCTGCGCTGGGCGGTGGACGTTGACCCGCTGACGATCTGAGCCGGGGCAGCTGCTCAGCGTTTTGGCGGGACACGCCGGCGCGACGGCACCGCACGCCGCGGCGCGCGGGGCGCATCGGCGCGCGGCGCGGCAGGCGGCAGCGGCCGCCCCACATCGGCGAGCAGCAGCGTCGCGCGAACCAGGTCTTGCACGGCTTGCGCCAAATCCGGCAGCGGCTCGAGCATGGCAATCGCGTCGAGCAATTGATCGGCGTCCTCCAGGTCGTCCGGGTCGAGGTGCCGGTAGAGCATTGAAAGCGGCTCGATCAGCGCCTGCGCCGGGCTCTCCATCAGTGCCGGGCACGCATTCATCGCTGCGGCGAAGCCCGCGACCCAGGGGTACACGGCTTCCAGGCTTGCGCCGGGTTCGGCCGCGCTGGACGCTTCGTCATCGGCGAGTTCGAAAACCCAGGGATCGAACCACTCGCGCCGCGCGATGGCCCGGTCGAGTTCGCCGTGGCGCTGCATGACCAGCGCGTGCAATCGCGCTGCATCGAAGCCGCGCGGCAGCGGCCGTCCGTCGGTGTCGGTAACCTGCGGTAACCACTTCGATGCCGGCACCGTGCCGGGCTGAACCAGCACGCCGCACAGAAAACCATCGAGCATGCTCACGTCCAGCGGCTCCAACGGCGCGGGCACGCTGTCGAGCAGAACTTGCAGTTGATCGAGCTGCGAATCGTTCCATTCGGTGGCTGGCATCGGGCGATTGTGACGCGCAAGCGCCTACATCAATTTGAGCCGGCAATTCGGGCGAGGCCGCCTAGACGCGCCTAGACAGGCCCCTCGGATGAGGGGTGGCGACGCAAATGGTGCGCACCTACAGTCGCGGGCGTTGCTGTCACACGGGGCCTGCCAAGCAGGCCAAGTTCAAAAGTTCAACAGGTCCAGATCAACGGTCAAGAACGATTCGAACCGCAAGAGACCCGAATCCAAACCAACGATGCCCTTCGCAAGAAGGGTTTCAATCGGCCCACCTGCTCACCCAGGTGGGTTTTTTTTCGCGGGCCGGGTGCGGCTCTGGCCTGGCCCCGGCCTGATTCACAATGCCGTTTTGCCGAAGGAGATTCAGATGGGCGCCACCGAGGCTTTCACCACCACCGCCGATGTCAGCCACTGGGTCGCCGGTCGCACCTTCAGCGGCGCACCCGGCCGGACCCAGCCGGTCTACAACCCCGCCACCGGCAGCGTGGCGCGCCGGGTCCACTTGGGGGGCGAACGCGAAGTCGCCGCGGCGGTGGCCGCTGCCGACGAAGCGTTCCCCGCGTGGGCCGACACACCGCCGATGCGCCGTGCGCGCGTGCTGAACAAATTCCTCGAACTGATGAATCGCCACCGCGACACGCTCGCCGCGATGATCACCGCCGAACACGGCAAGGTGTTCAGCGACGCACAAGGCGAGGTCACGCGCGGCATCGACATCGTCGAATTCGCCTGCGGCATCCCGCAGCTGCTGAAGGGCGACTACACCGACCAGGTGAGCACCGGCATCGACAACTGGACGCTGCGCCAGCCGCTCGGCGTGGTGGCGGGTGTCACGCCGTTCAACTTTCCCTGCATGGTGCCGTGCTGGATGTTCCCGGTGGCGCTGGCCTGCGGCAACAGCTTCGTGTTGAAGCCGAGTCCGCTGGACCCGAGCGCGTCGGTCTTCATGGCCGAGTTGTTGCGCGAAGCGGGCCTGCCCGACGGCGTGTTCAACGTGGTGCAAGGCGACAAGGTCGCGGTCGACGCGCTGCTCGCGCACCCACTCGTGAAGGCGCTGAGCTTTGTCGGCTCGACGCCGATCGCGCATTCGCTGTACCAGACCGGCGCCGCGCACGGCAAACGCGTGCAGGCGCTCGGTGGCGCGAAGAACCACATGGTCGTGATGCCCGACGCCGACATCGAACAAACGATCGACGCGCTGATCGGCAGCGCCTACGGTTCGGCGGGCGAACGCTGCATGGCGATCAGCGTCGCGGTGCTGGTGGGCGACGTGGCCGACAAAATCGTGCCGCTGCTCGCCGAGCGCGCGCGCCGGCTGAAAATGGGCAGCGGCCTGGCACCCGAGGTCGAAATGGGTCCGGTGATCAGCCAGGCGGCGAAAGACAGGATCGAAAGCTACATCGCGCTGGGCGCCGAAGAAGGGGCGAAGTTGATCGTGGATGGCCGCGGCTTCACGATCCAGGGCTACGAGAAGGGCTTCTTCACCGGCGGCACGCTGTTCGATCACGTCTTGCCGACGATGCGAATCTACAAGGAAGAAATTTTCGGCCCGGTGCTGTGCTGCGTGCGTGTGCCCGATCTGGCCGCGGCGCTGCAACTCGTCAACGAGCATGAATTCGGCAACGGCGTGTCGTGCTTCACCAGCGACGGCAATGTTGCGCGCGAGTTTTCGCGGCGCGTGCAGGTGGGCATGGTCGGCATCAACGTGCCGATTCCGGTGCCGATGGCGTGGCACGGCTTCGGTGGCTGGAAGCGCAGCCTGTTCGGCGACATGCACGCCTACGGCGAAGAGGGCGTGCGCTTTTACACCAAGCAAAAGAGCGTGATGCAGCGCTGGCCGGAGAGCATGGGCAAAGGCGCCGAGTTCGCGATGCCCGTGTCGAAGTAGTTTCTTCGAGGCCCGCGCACCCTCACCTCGCCGTCTCCCGGAGGCAGAGCAGCCGTCGCCGGGCCGCCCCAAGACGGTTGCTCGCCATGGGCCACGAAGGGACCCCTGCGGTGCCCTGGGGGGCGGGCGCGAAGCGACCGGGGGTGAACATACAAGGGAGCAAAGGCCGCTGTCGCGTCACTTCGTGGATTGCTTGGCCGCGGCCACCTCGGCCGCCAATTGATCGCCGCTCTTGTAGTGCGGCACGCGAAACACAAGTCGCTTGCTTCGCTGGTAGAAGCTGTGGCTGCCGGCGACTTCTTCGCGCCAGTAGCGGTCGGCGCGTTCGATGTTGCGCTTCAAGTCGAGCTCGAACGCCGCCTTGCTGCCCGGGCCACCATTGATGAACAGGCGCCCATCGATCATGCGCCAGGTGTCGGCGTCGCCGCCCCAGGGAATGCCGTAGGCGATGCCGTTCGCGCAGAAGCCGCCGTACTCGGGCTGGTACTTCTTCGGGTTCGCGTCGAACAAGGCCTTGTGCTCGGCGCTCGCGAAACGAAACGTCACGCCCTCGTAGACGCTCTTGAACTGGTTCGAACCGAGCGCGTGCCGGCCTTGGGTGAAGTAAGACACCACGTCATGCCCCTTGAGCATCACGCGCTCATCGTCGCCGTCGGCCACCGCGTTCACCGGTTGCAACGCGCCCGGCGGGTTTTGCGCTTTCATCGCGCTGCATCCCGTGAGGGCCGCGCAGGCGCCGACCAGCGTGGCAATCAGAAAACGGCGAGTCGACATTGCTTGATTCATGGGCTGCTCC
>JANOLA010000605.1:0-1827 GCA_031419535.1 Burkholderiales bacterium
CGCGCGCTGCTGTCGCAACTGTTCGCGAATCTCGGCGCGCTGCGCGTCGAGCGCGTCGAAACCGTGATTGCGCCCACCGACCTGGCCCTGCTGGGCTTCTTCTACAACACCGGTTTCAAGCCGTCGCAGCGGCTGGCGTTCGTGCGCCGATTGCCATGAACTCCCTGCCCGACGCCAGCGCGGTCTACGACGCACTGCGCGAAGTCGATGAGCCCGAGGCCGGCATGAACATCGTCGAGCTCGGGCTGGTGTACCGCGCCGAAACCGTCGACGGCCATGTCGAAGTCGACATGACGATGACCACGCCCGCTTGCCCGGTCACCGACATGCTCGTCGAACAGGCCAGGCTCGCCGTGCAGCGAATCTGCCCGGCCGATACCGAAGTGCGCGTGCAACTCGTCTGGGAGCCGATCTGGAACCCGTCGATGATGAGCGGCATGGCGCGCGAGTTTTTCGGCTGGACGGGCTCGCCGTGAAGGCAGCGCGCGTGAGCCCGAAGCGCTTGCCTGATTAGCGACATGGCTCAGCCGCGATTCCACCCTCACCCCCACCCTTGTATCTTTCATCTTGAGCTTTTTGTCTTTTCAAAGGAGACTTTCTTGATCATCGTGGTAGGAGGCTGTGGGCAAGTGGGCAGAGGCCGGCGCGGTGGGCAACGCGCAGCGTTGTCCACGGCAAGCCGGCCGCTTCGAGCGCCAGCTCGAACTGTCCACTTGTCCACAGCCTGGTGCTGCGATGAGGTTCGCGGTCGGTGCGCCAAACCCGATAACCCTCGGAGCCTCGAGTTCGTGGGAGAGCACTTGGTCAACGCACTGGCCCGTCTTGTCCAACCGTGTAGCCCGAACAGTTGCCAATCATGAACATGCATCCGCAAGGTGGGGTAGCGTCGCCCGATCGACGTCCGAACGCCGGTATCGACGTGTCCAAGCAGCATCTCGATGCCTGCTGGGCGAGCCAAGACCAGCGCCTGGACAACGACCAGGCTGGATGGGACGTGTTGATCGCGAGCTTCAAGGAGGCTGGCGTGGACCTGGTGGTCGTGGAGGCCACCGGCGGCTACGAGCGGGGCGTGGTGTGCGCGCTGCAAGGCGCGGGCCTCACGGTGGCGCGCGTCAACCCACGCCAGGCGCGCGACTTCGCCAAGTCCATGGGCGTGCTGGCCAAGACCGACAGGGTCGATGCGCGCAGCCTGCGCGACTTCGCCGATGTGCTGGCGCGCCACAAGGATCGCCTCAAGTACATCACCCCGCCGGTGGACGAGCGGTGCCAAGAGTTGGCCGTGCTGATGACGCGGCGCAGGCAACTCGTGGACATGCGGGTGGCCGAGTCGAACCGCCTGGAGCACGCCACCAAGCGTGCCGCGCGCAGCATCCTGAGCGTGCTCAAGGCGCTGGACAAGCAGATCGCCGAGATCGACCGTGACGCCGACGATCATCTGGAGCGTCACTTCAAGGGCCAGCGCACGTTGCTCGACAGCGTCAAGGGCGTGGGGCCGGTGACGATTCTGACGATGAGCTCGGCGCTGCCGGAGTTGGGGCATCTGCAACGCCGTCAGATCACCAAGCTCGTGGGCGTGGCGCCGCTGGCCGACGACTCGGGCAAGCGCACGGGCAAGCGCCGCTGCTGGGGCGGGCGCTCGGAAGTGCGTGCGGTGCTGTACATGGCCACGCTGGCGGCGATCAATCACAACCCGGTAATCAAAGTTTTCCACAGCCGCCTGATCGCCGCAGGCAAGCCCAAGAAGGTGGCCATCGTGGCTTGCATGCGCAAGCTGTTGACCATCCTCAATGCGATGCTCAGAGACCAAACGATGTGGGACCCCACACG
>JANOLA010000606.1:0-5441 GCA_031419535.1 Burkholderiales bacterium
GGTCAAAGTGCCCTCGGGCAAGACGGTGGACCGCAAGGGCCAGCCGCTGCTGATCAAGGTGAGCGGCAAGGTCGAGGCGTTCTATCGCTGAGGCCGACTCGGGTGCGGCTGACATCAAACAGCCCGCCACGGTGCCGCTGACTTCAACGCAGACGCTCAGAGTGTTCGCCGCAGCCGAATTTACTCCCTCTCCCGCTTGCGGGAGAGGGAGGAACAAACTCTCCGCCGATCAGTCTTCGAGCCGGCACTCGCCGCGGTCGAGCAGCAGCACGTCACGCTCCAGCGCCCGTGCGCGAAAGTGCACCACTGCGCCGCGGCGCTGCAGCTCAATGCGCACCGTGTCGCCCGGCAGACCCGGCTGGACGAAGCGCACGGCCATGCTGCGCAGCACTTCGGGCTGGCCCGGCGCGTAGCGTTTCAGGATCGCGCGACACGCGAGGCCCATGTTGTTCAGGCCGTGCGAGATCGGCCGCTCGAAACCGGCGCGGCGCGCCACGGCGGGGTCGGCGTGGATCGGCATCAGGTCGCCGCTGGCCAGCCGATACAGCAGCGCGGCCTGGCGCGAGGTGCGGTAGTCAAGCGTCGCCTCGGCTTGAAAGTCCGCCGGCAGCGGCGCGAGCGGCTCACGCTTATCCAGCGCCGCCTCGAATGAGCCGCAGCCACCATCTCCGCGCAAGAATTCCACCGAGCTCAGGCTCGCGATGTGCGCACCGCTGGCGGTGTCGTGCAGCTCGTTGTCCACATGCATCAGCGCGCCGCGGCCGTCGCCCTTGTCTTGCACCGCGGCGAGGCGGTGCGTCGCGCGCACGCTGCCTTGCGCGGTGAGCGGCCGGTGCAGCGTGAAGCGCATCTCGCCGTGCACGATGCGCTCCCACGCGATGCCGAGCGCCGGGTCGTCTTGCCAGAACGGCAGCCAGCCGAGCGTCGCGCAATAGCTCGGCACGGCGCGCAGCTGTGGGTCAGCTGCACCACGCTGGTATGTCTCGTAGACGTAGGGCAGCTCGTCGGCGTCGAGCGGGTCGCTGCCGATGCCCAGCGCCAGTGCGTAAAGCGCCGCGTCGCGCCAAGTCCAGGACTGGGTGATTGGCGCAAACTTCTGGGCGAGAACGGCTTGCAAATTCATGGGATGGTCACCACCAGTTTGCCGAACTGCTCGCCGCGTTGCAGGCAATCGAACGCGTCGCCCACCTGGTCGAGCGTATAGCGCCGGTCGATCACGGGGCTGACCGCAGCGCGCGCGAACAGCGCGATCACCTGGCGAAACTCTTCCAGGTTGCCGCCGGTCGAGCCGTAGATTTCGAGCTGGCGAATGAAGATGCGCTGCAGGTCCGCGCCCGGGTTCGAGCCGGTGGTCGCGCCGCAGGTCGCGAGGCGGCCGCCGCGGCGCAGGCTCTTGAGCGAATCGCTCCAGCTCTTGTCGCCGCTGCTGTCCACCACCATGTCGACGCCCTCACCGCCGGTCAGTGCGAGCACGCGCTCGGCCACCTTCTCGCTGCGGTAGTTGACGCCGGCGCTTGCGCCCAGCGCAATCGCACGTTCGATCTTTGCGTCGCTGCTCGACGTGACGATGACGCGCGCCCCGCCGAGCAGCGCGAGTTGCAGCGCGGCCACCGCAACGCCGCCGCCGATGCCCACGACGAGCACCGTTTCGCCCGGCAGCAGCGCGCGCTTACCGAACAGCATGCGCCACGCAGTGAGGTGCGCGACCATCAGTGTGCCGGCACTGACGAGGTCGGCGTCGTCGGGCAAGGGAAAGAAACACTTCGCCGGCATCGCGATGTATTCGGCCAGCGTGCCGTGGCGGTGCTCGCCCATGATGGCCGGGCGGGTGCACAGTGTGGGGTCGCCGGCGCGGCAGTAGCGGCACTGGCCGCAGAACGCGTTCGAAAACAGAATCGCTCTCTGGCCGACTCTCAGCCCGCTGCCGGCCGGCGCCTCGGCGACGACGCCCGCCGCTTCCACGCCCAGCACGATCGGCAAAGCATGTGTGATGCCCACGCCGCTGTCGCGCATGTACAGGTCGACGCGGTTCAAACCGACGGCGTGCACGCGCAGCAGCGCTTCATCGCCTTGCGGCACCGGGCGCGGGAAGTCGCGCACCTTCAGGCCTTCGCGGCCACGGGTTTCGAGGACGGCAGCTTTCATGTCGATGACATTTGACGGGTCGGATGGGTGGGTGATGTGGGTCGGTGCGTTAGCATAGTTGATTCGTACGGTAGCGAACGACTTCTTCGATGACAAGCTTACCCGGGTCCAGCTTCGACTCCGCGCTCGGCATGCGCCGCCTGGCAGGCGTGGTGTGCGTCGTCACGGGTGCGGCGCGCGGCCTCGGCCTGGCGATCGCCGAGCGCCTGGCGCAAGAGGGTGGCCGGGTCGCGGCTTGGGACGTGAGCGAGCGGCGCCTCACCCCTGCGGTGGCGGGCCTCGTCGAGCGCGGCCTGAACGTGCAGGGCTTCAACTGCGACGTGGCGTCACGCGACGCCGTGACGCAAACGATGGCGCAGGTGGAGCAAGTCTTCGGCGCGCCGGTGGGCGTGCTCGTCAACAACGCGGTCTGGGCGCGCTTTCAGCCGCTTGAGCAGATTGACGACGAGATCGCCGACCGCACGTTTGCCGTCGGCCTGAAAGCGTTGATGTGGACCACGCAGGCGGCGGCACCGCAAATGCAGCGGCGGGGAGGCGGCTCCATCATCAACATCAGCTCGGTGGGTTCGTGGTACCCGCAGGCGAACACGATGGTGTACGCGGCGCTGAAAGCCGGCGTGCTGGGCCTGACGCGCGCCGCGGCGGTGGAGTTGAGCCCGCTGCGAATTCGCGTCAACGCCGTCGTTCCAGGGATGGTGGGCACCGAAGCGTCGAAAGCGCAGTTCGACGCGACCACACTCGCGACGCGCGAAGCGGCCATGCCGCTGGGCCGCTTTGGCGACCCGCGAGACATCGCCGCTGCGGTGGCGTTCCTCGCGAGCGACGACGCGCGCTATGTGCAGGGCACGCAGCTCGTCGTCGACGGCGGCTGGACCGTCGGCAGGGATTGAGCCTGAACCGCTCGCGCAACATCGAGTTCTGTTGAGGCAACCCCCATGAACCCCATCGATCCCAAACACCCCATGAGCCGGCTCAAGGGACGGCGTTGTGTCATCACCGGCGCGGGCAGCGGCATTGGCCGTGCGAGCGCGCTGCGCTTTGCGCAGGAAGGCGCGTCCGTGCTCGTTGTCGGGCGGCGCGCCGAAAACACGGGAGAGACGGTGCAGATGATTCGCGCCAGCGGTGGCAAGGCCGCGGCGCTGATCACCGACGCGACCGTGGAAGCAAACGTCGCGGCGATCGTGCAGCGCTGCATCGCCGAGTTCGGCGGCCTGGACGTGTTTTTCGCCAACATCGCCGTCACCGGCACGAACACGCCGCTGCTCGAACAAAGTGTCGACGAGTGGAACGAGGTCTGGAACGTCAATGTCGTGAGCTGCATGCTCGCGGTGAAGCACGCCGGCCGCGTGATGACGCAGCAGGGCAGCGGCTCGATCATCCTCACCTCGTCGGCCGCGTCGCTGCGCGCGAACGCCGGCGCCATTTCCTACAGCGCAAGCAAGGCGGCGGTGAACAGCCTGGCGCAGACCGCGGCGAACGCGTTCGCGGGCACAGGCGTTCGTGTCAATGCCATCCTGCCGGGGCTGGTGGAGACCCAGATGACGCGCAAGGTGTTCGAGCAGGCGCGCGAGCGCGGCGTGGAAGCGCGCATCGGCCACATGACACCGCTGAAGCGGGCAGGCCAGCCGCATGAGATTGCCGCGATGGCGGCGTTTCTCGCGAGCGACGATGCGTCGTTCGTGACCGGGCAGCTCTATTCGGTCGATGGCGGCGTGAGCAGTTCGCACCCGTTCGGTCGCATCGCGTTGTGAGCGCCGACCACGCGGCCGCGGCCGCGGCTGCGCCGCTGAACATGAACGACGCCGCGCAGGCTCTGCAACGCCGCGCGCTCGGCGCCTCGCTGCTGCTCGTGCTGCTGTGGGGCGCCACTTTCACGATTCAGAAGGCTGCCTACGCCGCGCTCGGGCCCGGTGGGTTTTTGTTCGGCCGCTCGCTGTTGATGTCGGCCTGCGCGGTCGGGTTGCTGTGCTGGCGCGGCATGCCGATCGTGCCGGTGCTGAACCGGCGCGAGTGGCGCGTGTTGCTCGGCCTCACGTTGCTCGGGCCGGTGCTGCACATCTGGATCGTGACCTACGGCATCCATTGGTCGACGGCGTTTTCCACCGCGCTCATCATGGCTTGCGGGCCGGTGATCACGTTGATTCTTTTGCGCATGCTGCACGGCACACGGCTGCACCGCAACCAGTTGCTCGGCGTGGCGCTGGCCCTCGGTGGTGTGCTGCTGTTCATGAGCGACAAGCTGCTGCAATACGACTGGCGCGCCAGCAGCGGCGACTTGATGCTGCTCGCCGCCGCGGTTGTGTTTTCGCTCTACACGATTTGGGTGACGCCGCTCGTCACGCGCCATGGCGGCGCCGAAGTCATGTGCTGGACGACGCTGCTCGCCGCGCCGTTGATGCTTGCCTGCTCCGCCCCCGCGGCCTGGAACGCGCCCTACGCCAGCGTCGGCCCGATGGTCTGGGCGGCCTTCGCCTGGTCCGTCGTCGCCGCGGCGTTCATGGGCTGGATTCTCTGGGCCTGGGTCAACTCGGTGCGCGGTGTCGCGCGCACGGCGCCCATCCTCTACCTCGTGCCGCCTGTGGCCGGTGCGGTGGCGTGGATGACAGTGGGCGAGGGCTTCGGAGCCCTCAAGTTCGCCGGCGCCGCGCTCGCGATGGCGGGCGTCGCGTGGGCGCAGTTCGCGCCGCGTTCTACCGGCCGCTCCACCTGAGGTTTTGCGCCGCAGTAGGAGCCGGGCAGACTTCACCTGGCCGAAGGCAGAACAGACCTCGCAGGGCGAAAAGCGCACAGACCGCACTGGGCCTCACGGGGACAACAGCGTCGCAACGCCTACCGATACTTCCTCAACTCCAGTTTCCCAATCTGTTCGCGGTGCACCTCGTCCGGCCCATCGGCCAGGCGCAGCACGCGTGACATGGCGTAGGCGTGCGCCAGGCCAAAGTCGTTATTCGTGCCGCCGCCGCCGTGCGCCTGGATCGCCCAGTCGATCACCTTGCACGCCATGTTAGGCACGGCGACCTTGATCATCGCAATTTAGGTCTTCGCGCCCTTGTTGCCCACCGTGTCCATGCGGTGCGCGGCGTTCAGCGTCAGCAGCCGCGCCTGCTCGATCAGGATGCGCGACTCGGCGATGCGCTCCAGCGTCACGCCCTGCTGCGCCACCGGCTTGCCGAACGCCACGCGCGACAGGCTGCGCCGGCACATGCGTTCCAGCGCGCGTTCGGCCAGGCCGATCTGGCGCATGCAGTGGTGGATGCGCCCGGGCCCCAGGCGCCCCTGCGCGATCTCGAAGCCGC
>JANOLA010000607.1:0-2258 GCA_031419535.1 Burkholderiales bacterium
GAACAGGGCGAGTGTCGCGAAGGTGAATGCGACGCTGAACCAGTAGGTCGGAAACAAGCGCGACAGTCTGGAGACCAGAAAGTCTCTCGGCCGGGTCGTGCGTTCGAGCGTCATGAAGATCACGAAACCACTGACCATGAAGAACAAGTCCACGCCGAGGTGACCCCAAGGCACAGAAAACGCCGGCGCCGAGACATGTCCGAACTTCTCGTCGTAACGCGTGGTGTAGTGGTACAGCATCACCATCACCGCCGCCACCCCACGCAGCGCGTCGAGTCCGACAAGCCGTGCGCTTGGTTCGCTGCTGACGGGCGGCGCGGTCAGCGCAGCGGAGACGATGCGTGGGTCGGCCATTGATCGACGTTTATCGACGTTAATGGCCGACGAGTTCCACTTTGGCCGGGGTGACGGGATTGGCCGCGGCCTCGGTTGGTTTGGTCATCCATCCGACCAGATGCCCGGCGATTCGCGCTGCGGTCCCGCCATCCCAATAGTCTGGCGCCAGTGCCTTGGTACCAGGAACCGCCAGCCACTGCGCAAATGCCGCGCTGCCCGAAATGGTGGCCTTGTCGAGAGCTGTCGATTCTCCCGCGGTGTCGTTGGGTTCGAGCGACGCCGCTGAATTCAGCACAAGGCTGCGCAAGCCGAGCGCCCTGGCCTCCGGCAGCCAAGGCCCATCGTCGGTGGCGATCAGGCACTTTGCGCTGCGCAGAACCGCGAGTGCCTGGCGCGCACCCGGGGCTGCGACCAACTTGATCCTCGAGGCTTCGATCGGCTCGATGCTGCCCGAATATTCGAGGTGACTTCGGTCCTGAGGCGACAGCATCCAGATCAGCGGAAGCGCTCGACTCAAGTCGCACAGCAGCGCGACGGCCTTGGCAAGGGTGTCCGGCCTGCCCAGCGCTGTTCGGGGATCGACGGTGATCAGGCCATAGGGTCCGGAAAGCAGGGCCAGATCGAGGTCAGACAGCGCAGTGCTCAGCGGCACTGCGCTGGAGTCGTTCGCCAGGGCGATGTCCAGCACTTCGCGCGTCAGACTTCCGACGCTGCGCACTCTGTCGAGGTGAATTCCCTCCCGGTACAGCGCGTAGAACGATTCAGTCGAGTCGGTGTAGAGAACGTCGGCGATCCTTTCGATCAGACAGGCGTTCATCTGGCGGTTCGACGCACTGCGGGACGTCCGCTTGCCGGAACCCGCGCGCAGCAGTTGAAATCCGCGCTTTTTGGCCAACAGACTGCAGGCGAGGTCGGCGTCGGAGTTGCCCAGGACCATGATCGCGCGTGGCTCGAACTCGCTCAGCAAGTGATCGAAGGCATCGCTCAGCTTCGATGTTTGTGATGCATAAGAGTCGAGCGCTACGCCCAGGTGGACGCCCAGTGCGGGCAGCGGCATGTGCCAGTTGCCCAGGTCGTCCAGTCCGAGACTCGACTCGACGCCCGGGTACACGGCGACAACACGCGGCAAGCTGGGAAATCCGCGAAAGACATCCGCCAGCACGCCGGCTTTCAGGTAGTCCAAGGCAGACTCGACAAGGCACAGGATCGGCCGCGTGGGCGCGTCGGCCTGATGCACCTTGCGCACGGCTGCCTGAACGCTGGGCGGAGCTGCGCGCTGATCGGTGCCGCGGGCCTGCGCTTCACGCCGTTTCTTGGTCGCGCCCTTGCGGCGGCGGGCAGCGCTTTGAGAGAGCGGTGCGGGCGTCAAAGCGGCTGCGGCCAGATTGGCCGGGCGTGCGGGTGCCGGCGCCGGTTCTTGCGGCTTTGCTTGAACACTGACCGACGCCTGAACCTTGCCACGGGGTGCGGCCACTGCGGCGGCTTCGGCGCTGCGCGGTTCTTTCAAGCTGGATTGCGGTACGGCCGCGGCAACCGAAACGGCCGCGCGCGGCGCGCCAGCGTCGGCGACCGGCAACGGCGCTGACGTTGCGGCGTCGGCTTCGCCGATTTCTGCCTTCAGGGCCAGGGCGGTTTCGTTAACCATCGCCGCGCTGACAACCGCCGCGTTGGCCAGAAACGCACCCAGCAGAAGTCGATTGCACAATCGATTAATCCTGCGCGGAACGCCACCGGTGCATTGGTGGATGCGCTCCATGGCCCCGTTCGCGAACTCCGGGTACACACCGTTCCAGCCCACCCGCCGCAGGCGATGTTCAATGTAGCCCTTGGTTTCGATGGCGTCCAAGGGGCCGAGGTGGCACGAGGCGATGACGCGCTGACGCAATTGCTCCATCGACTTCGACTGGAGCAGCCCTCGCAAC
>JANOLA010000608.1:0-3124 GCA_031419535.1 Burkholderiales bacterium
CCTGGTCTGCGCGCAGCGTTTCGTGCACGAGAACCGCGTGCGCCAGGCGGCGGCGAGTGCCGGTGCGGCGCGCTACTGCATCGAGCGTGCCGCGAGTTACGCGCGCGAGCGCGTCGCGTTCGGCGAGCCGCTCGCCAAGAAGCAGGCGGTGCAGTTTCCGCTGGTCGAGCTTTACGCCGAGTGCGAGATGGTGCGCAACTACATCTTCAAGACGGCGTGGCAGATGGACCGGCAGAACCCGCTGGAGATCAGCGACATGGTGTCGATCTGCAATTTCCGCGCGAACCGCCTCGCCTGCGAAGCGGCGGACCGCGCGATGCAGATCCACGGCGGTATGGGCTACAGCCGCGCCCTGCCGTTCGAACACATCTACCGCCACCACCGCCGTTACCGCATCACGGAAGGCACCGAGGAAGTGCAGATGCGCCGCGTGGCGCAGTACCTGTTCGGCTTCTCGGGCAAGAAGGCGAGCTCGAGCATCCAGAGTTGATGGCGCGTGTGCGCAGGCCGTGCTGAACAAGGCAGTGAGCGTGACTGACCGCGCGAGCACGCAACGCCACGTTGATTTCGACGTGGCGCGGCTCGACGACTACCTGCGCACGCAACTCGGCGTGGGCGGCGGCGCGTTGGAGATCAGGCGCACCGAGAGCGGCATGTCCAACCCCACGTACTACCTGCGCCGCGGCGCGTGGCGCGCGGTGCTGCGCAAACAGCCCGCCGGCGTGGTGATGCCCTCCGCCCACGCCATCGACCGCGAGTTTCGCGTCTTGACGGCGCTGCGCAAGACCGATGTGCCGGTGCCCGAGCCACTGCACTACTGCGCGCAGCGCGACGTGCTGGGCACGCCGTTCTACCTGATGGAGTGGCTGGAAGGGCGCATCTTCCTCGAGTACGCCGCGCCCGGCATTTCACGCACGGAGCGCGCCGCGATGTACGAAGCCATGGCCGCGACGATGGCGGCGATCCACCAACTCGATGTCGCGGCGATCGGCCTTTCCGACTACGGCCGGCCGGGCAACTACTTCGCGCGCCAGCTCAAGCGCTGGTCGGAGCAATGGCGGCTCTGGCGCAAGGGCGACACCGACAACCCGGCGCTGGACCAACTCGTGCTCTGGCTCGAAGCGCGCGTTCCCGACAGCGTTCTGACCACGCTGTGCCATGGCGACTTTCGCATCGGCAACATGATGTTCCACCCCACCGAGCCGCGCATCATCGGCGTGCTCGACTGGGAACTCTCCACGCTCGGCCATCCGCTCGTCGACGTGGCCTTCAGCGCGCAGGCCTGGCGCATGGCGCCCGATGAAAACGGCGGCCTGCTCGGTCAGCCGCTCGCCGAGCTGGGCATTCCCAGCGAAGAGCAATTCCTGGAGCGCTACTACGAATTCGCGCGATCGAAAGAGCGCATGACGACGTTCCACAAAGCCTTCGCGATGTTCCGCGCGTCGGTCGGCTCGGCCAGCGTGGCCAGCCGGGGCGAAGGCGGCAATGCGGTGCTGCCCGACGCAGCGCGCATCGGCCGCAAACTCTCGCTCGCATACGCGCAGCGTGGCGTCAAACTGATCGAGGAGATGGGATGAGCCGGGCGTTGGTGCGCTTGCATCGTTGATGGGTTGGGCATGCTCTCTCGATGTTTTTCTCTGGTGCAACGTGGTTGTGCTTGGCGCATGCAATCGTCGGTGCGGCGCGGCAGGCGCTGCGCGCAGGGGCCCGCAGGGGGCTCATGCTGTGACGGTCGGACCGTTGCACGCTGTTCGCCTCCCGCGGCGTCCAGAACATCCGCAAGGAACGGAACACGCGAAACGGCCGCAATTCGCGAAAGACGGTCGACGGCAACACCTCGTCATTCCACGTCCCACCTGAACGACGGAACCTTAGCGGAGCAACACCCATGACCGGCCCCCTCGCAGGCATCCGCGTGATCGAACTTACCGCCATCGGCCCGGTGCCGTTTGCCGGTGCCTTGCTGGCCGACCTGGGCGCTGACGTGGTGCGCATTGACCGCAAGCCAACCCCCGGTGTGGAACCGGAAAGGCCGCCGCAGCTGGACTTCTACAACCGCAACAAGCGCTCGCTCGCGCTCGATCTGAAGTCGAAAGCAGCGACCCAGGCGCTGTTGAAGATGGTGGCGGGCGCCGATGTGTTGATGGAAGGCTACCGCCCCGGTGTCGCCGAGAGGTTGGGCCTGGGGCCCGAGCCTTGTATGGCCGCGAACCCGCGCCTCATCTATGGCCGCATGACGGGTTGGGGCCAGGACGGGCCGCTGGCACTCGAGGCCGGACACGACATCAACTACCTTGCACTCACCGGCGCGCTGCATTGCATCGGCGAGGCCGGAGGGCCGCCCACGCCACCGCTGAACCTGGTGGCCGATCTCGGCGGCGGTGCGATGTACCTCGCCGTGGGCGTGCTGTCGGCGCTGCTAGAGGTGCGCACCTCCGGCCGCGGGCAGGTGGTGGACGCGGCCATCGTCGACGGCGTGGCGAACCTGATGTCGGCGTTCCAGGCGTTTCGCCAACAGGGCACGTGGACCGGCAATCGCGGCGAGAACATCGTCGACGGCGGCGCGCCGTTCTTCGCCACGTACCCGACGCTCGACGGCAAGTACGTTTCGGTCGGCGCGATCGAGCCGCACTTCTACGCGAACCTGCTCGCGGTGCTGGGGCTCGATGCGACAACGCTGCCGCCGCAGCACGACCGCGCCCAGTGGCCGGCGACCCGCGAGCGTTTCGCCGCGGCATTTCGCACCCGCACGCGCGCCGATTGGGAACGCGCCTTTGCGGGCCGCGAGGCCTGCTTCGCGCCGGTGCTCGACATCGACGAAGCCTGGGCTCACCCGCACATGCAAGCGCGCGGCGTTTTCACGCGCTTCGATGGCGTCACCCACCCGAGCCCCGCACCGCGCTTCAGCCGCACCCAGGGCGCGTTGCGCCGTGCCGCGCCGGCTGCCGGTGAGCATGGCGTGGAGGTTCTAGCCGAGTGGGGGCTCGACGCCAACAGCATCGATGCGCTGCGCAAGGCAGGTGCGGTTCATGTCGCATAGCGCTCTGTTCTTCGACAAACCGATACAGTGCGCCGGTGAATTCGCTGGTGAATGCGCCGGTGTATGCGCTGGAGCGTGCGAATC
>JANOLA010000609.1:0-20227 GCA_031419535.1 Burkholderiales bacterium
GTCACTGAAAGTGCAGTTTCAACCGGGCAGCACGACCCTGCTTCCTGCCGCGGAACCGCGCGAGCAGCACCGGCTGTGGGTGCGCGAAGTGGCACGCGAGGCGAGCGCGAGCAAGGCTTGTGTGCGAGTCGTGGGCCACGCGAGCCGCGGCGGCTCGGGGTCAGCGGCGGTCGATTTGTCGCAGCGCCGCGCCGCCACGGTGCGCTGGCTGCTCGCGCGCGCGGCACCGGGCAACGACGCGCGCTTCACGGCGCAAGGCGTGGGCTGGCGCGACAACCTGATCGGTCTGGGCAGCGACGACCAGCGCGACGCGCTGGACCGGCGCGTCGAGTTCCGCGTCGTCGATTGCCCTTGAACCCAGCGCCGAGGGCGCCGCTTCGCATGACCGGGCAGCGCACCATCCGCCGCCGCCGATAATCGCCCCTTTGCCTGCGCGGCAGCCCCGAGCTCGGCCGCACCCCATGTCCAATTTGACCCCCACGGAGATCGCGAAAAGCGTGCGCCGACGCCGCACCTTCGCCATCATTTCCCACCCCGACGCCGGCAAGACGACGCTGACGGAAAAGCTGCTGCTGTTCTCCGGCGCAATCCAGATCGCCGGCAGCGTGAAAGCGCGCAAGGCGAGCCGCCACGCGACGAGCGACTGGATGGAGATCGAAAAGCAGCGCGGCATTTCAGTCGCATCCAGCGTGATGCAGATGGAGTACCGCGACTGCGTCATCAACCTGCTCGACACGCCCGGCCACCAGGACTTTTCGGAAGACACCTACCGCGTGCTCACCGCGGTGGACGCGGCGCTGATGGTGATCGACGCCGCCAACGGCGTCGAGCCGCAGACGCGCCGCTTGCTGCAGGTGTGTCGCGCCCGCAATACGCCGATCCTGACCTTCGTCAACAAGATGGACCGCGAAGTGCAGGAGCCGCTGATGCTGATGGGCGAGATCGAGCGCGAGCTCGGCATGGAAGCCGTGCCCTTCACGTGGCCGGTGGGCATGGGCAAGCGCTTCCACGGCGTGATGGACCTGCGCGAGCAGCGCATGCGCGTGTTCAAGCCGGGCGAAGACCGCCATCGCGACGTGGATGAAATCATCGACGGCATCGCCAACCCCATTTACGCACAGCGCTTCGGCGCCGAATACGACCACGCGAAGCACGACATCGAGTTGCTGCGCGACGCCGCGCCGCTGTTCGATGAAGAGCAGTTCCTGCAGGGGCACCAGACGCCGATGTTCTTCGGTTCGGCGATCAACAACTTCGGCGTGCGCGAGGTGCTTGACGCGCTCGTCGACCTGGCGCCGCCACCGTCCAGCCGCGCCGCGATGCAGCGCATCGTCGCCCCCGACGAGTCGAAGTTCAGCGGCGTCGTGTTCAAGATCCAGGCCAACATGGACCCCGCGCACCGCGACCGCATTGCCTTCGTGCGCGTCGCCAGCGGCCACTTCGAGCGCGGCATGAAACTCAAGGTGGTGCGTTCGGGCAAGGAAATGCGGCCCAACACGGTCGTGAGTTTCCTGAGCCAGCGCCGCGAACTGCTGGATGAAGCGTTTGCCGGAGACATCATCGGCATTCCGAACCACGGTGTGCTGCAACTCGGCGACACGCTCACCGAAGGCGAGGCGCTGCAATACACCGGCTTGCCGTTCTTCGCGCCCGAGATGTTCCGCAGCGTCGAAGTGGCGGACCCCTTGCGCACCAAGCAACTCAAGGCGGGCTTGACGCAGCTCGGCGAAGAAGGCGCGATCCAGGTGTTTCGGCCCGCGGCCGGCTCCATGCTGCTGCTCGGCGCGGTGGGGCAGCTGCAATTCGAAGTCGTTGCGCACCGGCTCGAGCATGAGTACGGCTGCAAGGCACGCATCCAGCCGAGCCGCTACCAGGTGGCGCGCTGGGTCTCGTGCAGCGATGCCGACGGCGGCGCGAAAGAGTTGCAGCGCTTCATCGACGGCAACGCGCACCGCGTCGCCTACGACGCCGTCGACGCGCCGACGGTGCTGGTGGAATACGCGCCCGAGCTGCGCGCGATCGAGGCGAACTGGCCGAAGATCAAGTTCCACGCGATGCGCGAGCACGCGGGGCTGGTGGTTCAGCGGCAAATGCAAGGCTGAAGCTCGCGCTCGAACCTCGAGCGGCGCTCAATCCGAGGTTCAATCGGTGCGTCGCCCCGGGCTGCGCAGACTTGAAGTCCCGTGTTCTGTCGCCATGTGGCGAGCACGAACAACACCCGGAGCGACACCTTGGGCGAGACCTTGTTGTGGATCCTCAGCGCAGCGCTGATTCTTCTGGGCCTGGCCGGCACCGTGCTGCCGGCACTGCCCGGGACCTTGTTCGTCTGGGCCGGCATCGTGCTCGGCGCCTGGATCGACGACTTCACGCGCATCGGTTGGGGCAGTGTCACCGCGGTCAGCGTGCTCGCGCTGCTGGCCTGGGGTCTTGACTATGCCAGTGGCCTGCTGGGTGCGCGCAAAGCGGGCGCGAGCCCGCAGGCGATCATCGGTGCGGCGCTCGGCACCGTGGCGGGAATTTTCATGGGGCTGGTGGGCGTGCTGTTCATGCCGCTCGTCGGTGCCGCGGTCGGCGAGTACCTGGCGCGCCGCGACAGTGACCGCGCCGTGAAGGTCGGCGTGGCGACCTGGCTCGGCATCATGGCCGGCCTGGTGGCCAAGGTGGTGCTGGCCTTCATCATGATCGGCATCTTCGTCGCCGCGCTGCTCATCTGAAACACCCGGCCACGCATCGCGCTCGCGACGATACTGTCGGCCGGGCGCATCGCAGGGAACCCGCGCGGCCGATTTCGCTCTACTGTCCGGGTTTCGTGAAACGATCTACCGGTTCCCTGACCGGGCTGTACAAATCTCTTCGAAGGACACCATGAAACGGATCTTCCTGTTCCTGCTGACCAACCTGGGCGTGATGCTCGTCTTGGGCCTGGCCGTCAACCTGCTCGGCTTGAACAGCTTCCTCACCGCCAACGGCCTGGACCTGACGGCCCTGCTCGGTTTCTCCTTGGTGATGGGCTTCGGCGGCGCCTTCATTTCGCTGCTGATCAGCAAGCCGATGGCGAAGTGGACGACGCGCCTGCATGTCATCAATCATTCGAACGACGCCACGCATGCCTGGATCGTCGCGACGGTGCAGCGCTTCGCCGACCACGCCGGCGTCAAGATGCCCGAGGTCGGAATCTATGAAGGTCCGCCGAACGCGTTTGCCACGGGTGCGTTCAAGAACTCGGCGCTGGTGGCCGTGTCCACCGGACTGCTGGAGTCGATGACGCGCGAGGAAGTGGAAGCCGTGATCGGCCATGAAATCGCGCACGTCGCCAACGGCGACATGGTGACGATGACGCTGATTCAGGGCGTGATGAACACCTTCGTCGTGTTCCTGTCGCGCGTGATCGGCTATGTGGTGGACCGCATCGTGCTGCGCAACCAGAGTCAAGGCCCGGGCATCGGCTACTACGCCACGACGATCGTGCTCGACCTCGTGCTGGGCGTGGTGGCGGCGATCATCGTCGCCTGGTTCTCGCGGCAACGCGAGTTCCGCGCCGACGCCGGCGCCGCGCAGTTGATGGGGCGCAAGCAGCCGATGATCAATGCGCTCGCGCGCCTGGGCGGCCTGGACCCGGGCGAGATGCCCAAGTCGATGCAGGCGCTGGGCATCAGCGCGCGCCCCGGCGGCTTGATGGCACTGTTGTCCAGCCATCCGCCGATGGAACAGCGCATCGCGCGGCTTCAGCAGGCGGCCTGATTCCCTGATTCGAAGCAGGCCGTCGCGCCGAGCGGCGGGCTACCGCGTTTGCGAACGCCTTGCGACGGTTGCTCAGTCCTCGTCCTTGACCTTGTACTGCCCCATCAACTGCTGCTGAATCGTCGGCGGCACGGCTTCGTAGTGGCTGAGTGCGATCGCGTAGCGCCCCTGCCCGCCCGTCATGCCGTTCAAGCGCGCCTGGTAGTTGCTCAACTCCGACAGCGGCACCTGGCCATCGACGGTGACGTTGCCGCCCGTCTGCGCATGCGTGCCGCTGACCTGGCCACGCTTGGCTGACAAGTCGCCGGTGATGTCGCCCATGCTGGTTTCGGGCGCAGTGATCTCGACCTTGACGATGGGTTCCAGCACGATCGGCCTGGCCTTCAGCACGGCGTCGATGAAGGCCTTGCGCCCGGCGGTGGCGAACGCGATGTCTTTCGAATCGACGCTGTGCGACTTGCCGTCGTACACGATCACGCGCACGTCTTTCACCGGGTAGCCGGCGATCACGCCACCGTCGAGCGCCGAGCGCACGCCTTTTTCGACCGCGGGAATGAACTGCGTGGGAATGGTTCCGCCCTTGACCTGGTCGACGAACTCGAAGCCGGTGCCGCGCGGCAGCGGCTCGATGCGCAGGAACACCTCGCCGAACTGGCCAGCGCCGCCGCTTTGTTTCTTGTGCCGGTGGTGGCCTTCCGCCTTGGCCGTGATCGTCTCGCGGTACGCGATGCGCGGCGGGCGTGTCGTGACTTCGCATTTGTAGACCTCGGCCATGCGCTCCAGCAGCGTGCGCAGGTGCAGCTCGCCCAGGCCGTAGACCACCGTTTCGTTCGTCACGGCGACATGCTCGACTTTGAGGCACGGGTCTTCATCGACGAGCTTTTGCAGAATCTCCCACATGCGCTGCTCGTCGCCGCGGCGCTTCGGCTCGATCGCCAAGCCGTGCACCGGCACCGGAAAGTCGAGCGGCTTCAGGTGCAGGTGGTCGTCTTCGGCGGCGTCGTGCAGCACCGCGTCGAAGTGCATCTCGTCGATCTTCGCCACCGCGCAAATGTCGCCCGGCAGGCCACGCGGCACTTCAACGTGTTCCTTGCCCTGCAGCATGAACAGGTGCCCCACCTTGAAGGGCTTGCGCCCGTCGCCGATGTAGAGCGAGCTGTCCTTGGTGACCGTGCCCTGGTGGATGCGAAACACGCCCATCTTGCCCACATAAGGGTCGACGGTGACCTTGAACACATGCGCGATCACGTGTTTGGCGGGGTCCGGGTCGGCGTGCAGTTCTTTCGCCTGCGCGCCCTCGCCCTTGTAGAACTGCGGTGGGTTGCCCTCGGTCGGGTTGGGCAGCAGCAGGTCGATCACGTCGAGCAGTTCGACCACGCCCGCGCCATTGCGCGCCGAAACAAAACACACCGGAATCAGGTGCCCTTCGCGCAGCGCCTGCTCGAGCGGTGCGTGCAACTCACGCGGGTCGACATCGCCTTCGTTCAGGTAGCGTTCGACGAACGCCGGGTCCACTTCCACCACCTGCTCGACCAGCGCGCGGTGCGTGGCATCCAACGCGCCGAAATCGCTTTCGCCCGTGCTGTTGAAAAAGCAGTCGATCACCTTCGTGCCGCCCGCGGCCGGCAGGTTCAGCGGCAGGCATTCCTTGCCGAAGGCCTCGCGAATCTGCCCCATCAGACGCGGCAGGTTCACGCCCTGCGCATCGATCTTGTTGACGATGATCATGCGGCACAGCGCGCGCTGCCGCGCCCACTGCATCATGCGCGTGCTCATCATCTCGATGCCGGTGGCGGCGTTGATCACCACCGCGGCCGTATCCACCGCCTCGAGCGCCGTCATCGACTGGCCCACGAAGTCGGCGTAGCCGGGGGTGTCGATCAGGTGCACGCGCGTACCGCGGTGCTTGAAATGCAGAATCGCCGAGTTCAGCGAATGCTGGGCGCGCCGCTCCATCGGGTCGAAGTCGCTCACCGTCGTGCCGCGCTCCAGGCTGCCGGGCGCGCCGATCGCGCCGCTTCGGTGCAGCAGGGCTTCGGCCAGACTGGTTTTTCCCGACGCTGTCTGGCCGACCAGCGCCAGGGTCCGAATCGACAAGGTATCCGCGGTGCTGATGCTTGAAGCCATGGCGCTTTCCTCGTTGAGCGCCGTTGCCGCGCCCGGTTGACAGGGGTTGCGCGACTAGCCTAAGGGATTCCGCCGGCTCGGGCAATCGGGTTGCTCTCGATATCGGCGGGCGGCGGTCTGGGCGCCTGCCGCGCGCAGCCCGCTACTTCGCCGGCACCACCTGCAGCGCGCCGGGCATCACCGGCAGCGTCTTGGCGTCCAGCTTGGACTGCCATTCGTCTTGCAGTTCCTTGCCGGTCTTGTAGTGCGGCACGCGGAAGATCAGCCGCTGGTAGCGTTTGAGCACGGCGATCGAGCCCGCCACTTCCTCGTCCCAGTACTTGTGGGCAAGCGCAAGATTGCGCTCGGTGTCCATCTCGAAGTGGTCACGCGACGACTGACCGCCAAACACGTACAGCTTGCCGCGGTAGATGCGCCAGGTGTTGGGCGAACCGCCGCCGCCCCAGGGGATGGCGTAGTTGATGCCGTTCGCGCAAAAGCCGCCGAACTGCGGCACGTAGCGGTGCGGGCCACGCAGGAACTCGGCCTTGTGCGCTTCGCTGACGAAGCGGTACACGACACCCAGGTGCTCGGTGCGGATCGCCGGGTCGCCCTTCACGGCCTCACTGCGGGCGAAGTAGGCCACCGGGTCGTGGCCCTCGAGCATCAGGTCCGAGTCCGTGCCGTCGACCGACGTGCGAAACGGGCCGGCGTGGGCGGAGTCGAAGCCCTGGCCGTGCGCGACACCGGCCCATCCCGAACCGACGAGGGCAAGGCACGCCACGAGTGCGCGAATCAACTTGGGAGCGACAATTTTCCAACCGATCATGGGAGACTCCTGGCCGATCACTGAAATCATTGAAACGCCACCTCGGCAAAACTGCGAAGCTTGCGGCTGTGCAACTGGTCGATGCCCTGCTCGCGCAACAACTCGATGGCGCGGATGCCGATGCGCAGGTGCTGGTCGACGCGTTCGCGGTAAAAGTGATTCGCCATGCCGGGTAACTTGATCTCGCCGTGCAGCGGCTTGTCGCTGACGCACAGCAAGGTGCCGTAGGGCACGCGGAAGCGAAATCCGTTGGCGGCGATGGTGGCGCTTTCCATGTCCAGCGCCACCGCGCGGCTCTGGCTGAAGCGGCGCTCCGGCGTGCTGCGCGCGTTCACCGAGGGCAGCAGTTCCCAGTTTCTGTTGTCCGTGCTCGCCACCGTACCGGTGCGCATGATGCGCTTCAGCTCATAGCCTTTGAGCTGGGTCACTTCGGCCACCGCCGCTTCAAGCGCCACCTGCACTTCGGCGAGCGGCGGGATCGGCACCCACAGCGGCAGTTCTTCGTCGAGCACATGGTCTTCGCGCACGTAGCCGTGGGCGAGCACATAGTCGCCGAGCTGCTGCGTATTGCGCAGCCCCGCGCAATGGCCCAGCATGATCCAGGCGTGCGGGCGCAGCACGGCGATGTGATCGGTGATCGTCTTCGCGTTGGCCGGGCCGACGCCGATGTTGACCATCGTGATGCCGCTGCCGTCGGCGCGCATCAGGTGGTAGGCGGGCATTTGCGGCAGGCGTGGCGGCGCGACGCCGAGTTCGTCACCGGCCCCCGCAGGCACCCCGGTGCGGCGCGTGACCACGTTGCCCGGCTCGATGAAGGCGGTGTAGTCCTGTCCGGTGCCGGTGGGCTGGGTCATCGCCGCGTGGCCCAGGCGCACGAATTCGTCGATGTAGAACTGGTAGTTGGTGAACAGGATGAAGTTCTGAAAATGCTCCGGCGCCGTGCCGCTGTAATGGCGCAGACGGTGCAGCGAATAGTCGACCCTCGGCGCGGTGAACAGCGAGAGCGGGTGCGGCTGGCCCGGGCCGGGCTCGAAGGTGCCGTTGGCGATGCCGTCGTCCATCGCCGTGAGGTCGGGCAGGTCGAAGCGGTCGCGCATCAGCAGGCGCCGGGTCGCGTCGAGCGAGCCTTCGAGGTGGTCGTTCTCGGCCAGCGAAAAGTGCACCGGGATCGGCTGGTTGCTCGTTCCCACCTCGAGCCAGACATGGTGGTTCTTCAGCAGCAGCTTGAACTGTTCGAGGTAGTAGTGGCCGAACAGGTCCGGCCTCGTCAGCGTGGTCTCGTAGGTGCCGGGGCCGGCGACAAAACCGTAGCTCAGGCGCGAGTCGGCGCGCGCCACCGTGGCCGTGCGCACACGCACGAACGGGTAACAGGCGCGCACGCGGGCGCGCGGGTCGGCTTTGCCCTGGCGCGGCCGAGGCTCGGCGCGGCGCGCGGCGGACTCCGCCGGCTGCGGCTCGACACCTTCGCCGGCGACGAAGCGTTGCAGACACTCGCGCAAGTGCGCCACGTTCGCGTCGTAGATGGCTCGCACCTGGGCCAGAGCCGCGGCGGGGTCGTCGAAGCGGGCAGGCGGGACGAAGGCAGGTTGCAGGGTCATTTCGGGCCGGTCGGGCATGGCAGCTTGAACGGTTTGCGGCGGGCGCAGCGGAGGTGGCGGTCGCAACGGGCGAAGTCTGAGGCTGGCGCACATTGTGGCCGCATCCGGGGGGTTCCCGCGTGGTTTGAACCGGCGTCACTGGTGCCTCGGCGCCGCTTCGCGCTGACGCGCGATCACGCGCCGCGGCCGCTGCCCCGGCGCTTGCGGCTATCCTCGCACGCCAAGGAGACCGAATATGCATGTGGTGGTTCTGGGCAGCGGGGTGATCGGCGTGAGTTGCGCCTACTACCTGGCGCTCGCGGGTCATTCGGTCACGGTGCTGGATCGCCGCGAAGCCGCGGGGATGGAAACCAGCTTCGCCAACGCCGGCGAAGTGTCGCCGGGGTACTCCGCGCCCTGGGCCGGACCGGGCGTGCCGCTGAAGGCGATGAAGTGGCTGCTGATGCGCCACCGCCCGCTCGTGATCCGCCCGCATTTTGATCTGGCCATGCTGCGTTGGGGCTTGGGCGTGCTGCGCAACTGCACCGCGGCGCGCTACAAGCTGAACAAGGGCCGAATGGTGCGCCTGGCGCAATACAGCCGCGATTGCCTGATCGAACTGCGCGCGCACACCGCAATCGACTACGAGCAGCGCACCCAAGGCACCTTGCAGTTGTTTCGCACGCAACGGCAATTCGACGCGAGCGCGGCCGACTTGGGCGTCCTGCGCGACCATGGGGTGGCGCACGCGCTGCTCGACGCCGATGGCTGCCTGAAACACGAACCCGCCCTGGCGGCAGTGCGCGAAAAATTCGTCGGCGGGCTGCAATTGCCGGGCGACGAAACCGGCGACTGTTTCAAGTTCACGCAGGCGCTCGCCGCGCTGGCCGCGCAGCGCGGCGTGAAGTTCCGCCATGGGGTGCGCATCGATCGTTTGCTGCATGTGGGCGGGCAGGTGCACGGTGTGGCCACCGCGACCGGCACGGTGAAGGGTGACGCGACGCTGGTCGCTCTCGGCAGCTACTCGCCGCTGTTGCTCGCGCCGCTTGGGATTTCACTGCCGGTGTACCCCGTCAAGGGCTACTCGATCACGCTGCCGATTCAAGACCCTAGCGCAGCGCCTGAATCGACAGTGATGGACGAAACCCACAAGGTCGCCGTGACCCGCCTGGGCGAACGCATCCGCGTCGGCGGCACTGCCGAGTTGGCCGGCTACGACCTGCGGCTTCAGGAGCCGCGCCGGCACACGCTCGAACACGTCGTGACCGATCTGTTTCCAGGTGGTGGCGACATGTCTCGCGCGCAGTTCTGGTGCGGCCTGCGCCCGATGACGCCCGACGGCACGCCGCTGCTCGGGGCCGCCGGGCCGCGCGGTCTGTACCTTGCCACCGGGCACGGCACGCTCGGCTGGACCATGGCCGCGGGCACCGGCCGGGTGATGGCCGACGTGATCGGTGGGCGCAAGCCACCGATCGACATGCAAGGGCTGACGCTGGCGCGCTATCGGCGCGCAGCCTGAATTCGCGCACCGTGACGGCCATGCCGAGCCATGACGTTCGCGCGCCGATGGCGTGCACTGTGATCGAAGTTTTCGTGACCGTTGGCAGCGAAGTGCGCAGCGGCGAGTTGCTGATGCTGCTCGAGGCGATGAAGATGGAACACGAGTTGCGCGCCGAGCGCGACGCATGCGTCGCCGAAGTCACCGCATGCCCCGGCGACCAAGTGGCGCACGGCGATCTGTTGCTGCGCATCGGGACGTCGGACACGCGGCTGCGCGAGGCGTCGCCGGGCACCGCGAATGCGGCCCGCACCGCCAATACCGACACCGACGCCGCGACGCACCCGCTGTGCGGCGTCGGCGAGGATTCGCGCGAACCGGCGCCGGCCGACCTGCGCGACAACCTGCGCAACGACCTGCGCGAAGTGCTCGCGCGCCACGCGTTCACGCTCGACGCGCAGCGGCCCGAGGCGACCGCCAAGCGCCACGCGCGTGGCCAGCGCAGCGCGCGCGAGAACCTTGCCGACCTGTGCGATGCCGATAGCTTTGTCGAGTACGGCGCATTGGCACTGGCGGCGCAGAGCCAGCGGCGCAGCCATGACGACCTGTTGCGCAACACACCGGCCGACGGCATGGTGACGGGCATCGGCAGCATCAACGCGGCGCGCTTTGGGCCGCAGGCCTCGCGCTGTGCGGTGCTCGCTTATGACGCCACCGTGCTCGCCGGAACGCAAGGGTTTCGCAACCACCAAAAGACGGACAGGCTGCTCGGCATCGCGGCACGCGAGTCGCTGCCGGTCGTGCTGTTCGCCGAGGGCGGTGGCGGGCGCCCGGGCGACACCGACATGCCCATCGTCGCCGGCCTGCACGTCCCCACCTTCGGATCGTTTGCACGCCTGAGCGGCAAGGTGCCGGTGGTGGGCATCGCGGCGGGCCGCTGTTTCGCGGGCAACGCGGCGCTGCTGGGATGCTGCGACGTGGTCATCGCCACGCGCGACAGCAACATCGGCATGGGCGGTCCGGCCATGGTGGAAGGCGGTGGCATGGGCGTATTCGCGCCGGAACAGATCGGGCCGAGCGAGGTGCAGCAGCGCAATGGCGTGATCGATGTACTGGTCGACGACGAGGCCGAGGCGGTGCGGGTGGCGCGCCGGTACCTGGCATTCTTTCAGGGCCACGGCGAGGCAGCGACCCTCGCGAGCCCGCCATGGTCCGCGGCCGACCAGACGGCGCTGCGCGAAGCCCTTCCCGAGAACCGGGTGCGTGTGTACGACATGCGCCGCGTCATGCGGCTGCTCGCCGACGTCGATTCGCTGCTCGAGTTGCGCGCGGGGTTTGGCGTGGGCATCTTTACCGCGCTCGCATGCATCGAGGGCCGCGGCGTCGGGCTGATGGCCAGCAACCCGGCGCACCTGGGAGGCGCGATCGACGCCGACGCCGCCGACAAAGCCGCACGCTTCATGCAGCTGTGCGATGCCTTCGGCCTGCCCATCGTGTCGCTGGTGGACACGCCCGGCTTCATGGTCGGGCCGGAGATCGAAACCCGGGCCCAGGTGCGCCACGTGAGCCGCATGTTCGTGGTGGGCGCGCAATTGAACGTGCCGCTGCTCGCGGTGGTGCTGCGCAAGGGTTACGGCCTGGGCGCGATGGCGATGACGGGCGGCGGCTTTCACGCCACGCTGGCCACCGCCGCCTGGCCCAGCGGCGAGTTCGGCGGCATGGGCCTAGAAGGTGCGGTGCGGCTGGGTTACCGCAAGGAACTCGAAGCGGCTACCGCCGGGGTGCAGCGCGACGCGCTGTACCAGGAACTCGTGGCCCGCCAGTACACCGCCGGCAAGGCCATCAACATGGCGGCCACGCTGGAAATCGACGCGGTCATCGACCCTGCGGCGACGCGCGAATGGCTGGCCTTGGGTCTCGCCTCGGCGCCGCGCAGTGCGGGCAGCCGGCGCTTCATCGATCCTTGGTAGGCCCTTCATGTTCGCCCCCGGTCGCTTCGCGCCCGCCCCCCATGGCACCGCAGGGGCCCCTTCGTGGCCCATGGCGAGCAACCGTCTTGGGGCGGCCCGGCGACGGTTGCTCAGCCTTCAACGCCAGCGCCCGTTCGTAAAGTGCATTTCGCGACAACGAGCTCAGCTTCGCGGCCAGCGCCACGGCCTGCTTGAGCGGCAATTCGGCGAGAAGCGTGCGCAGCAGCGCGTCCTCCTGCGCCGCCTGCGCCTCGCCCGGCGTGGCGGTGAAGGCGTGAATGACGATCACGAATTCGCCGCGCAGACGGTTCGGGTCGGCGCGCAGCCAGCCCGGCAGATCGCCTGCGGTCAGTGTCACCACGGTCTCGAATTGTTTTGTGAGTTCGCGCCCGAGCGTCAGGCGCCGAGTCGCGCATGCCTTGGCCATGGCATCGGCGAGGTCAACCATGCGGTGTGGCGCTTCGAGCAGCACCTGGGTCGCCTCATCAGCCGCAACCTTGTCAATCCAATGCAGGCGCGCCGCGCCGCGCGCCGGTGGGAAGCCGAGGAAGGTGAACCCCGCTCCGCCGCTGTCGCCGGCCACGCTCAACGCCGCCGCGACGCTGCTCGCGCCCGGCACCGGAACACAACGAAATCCGGCCGCGGTCACTGCCGCGACGAGCACCGCGCCAGGGTCGCTGACCGCCGGCGTGCCGGCGTCGCTGACGTAGGCAATGCGCTCGCCCCGCGTCAATCGAGCGACCACTCCTGTGGCCGCTTGTGCTTCGTTGTGCTGGTGCAAGGCGAGCAGCGGCTTGCCCAGGCCCAGGCTCTGCAGCAGGCCTGAGGTGTGGCGCGTGTCTTCGCAGGCGATCGCGTCGACCAGCGACAGCACGTGAACCGCGCGATAGCTCAGGTCGGCCAGGTTCCCGATCGGCGTGGCCACGACGTACAGTGCAGCGCCCGGGTAGTCTTGCCCGCCGCAGGCACCGGCCGCCGCTTGCAGCATCAACGAGGCATTCAGGGTGGGCATCAAGGGGCGGGCGTCGCGGCCCGCGAGAATCTCTCGAGAAGCTCGAACGAAGACGGTGAAAGACACGAACAAACAAGCCGGCGACGCCGGCGAGGCGCAGGCGCTCGCGCACTTGCAGCACCACGGGCTGCGCCTCGTGCGGCGCAATTATCGGGTCGCGCGCGGACCGAGGGCTCGCGGCGGCGAGATCGACCTGGTGATGCGCGAGCCCGACGGCACGCTGGTGTTCGTGGAAGTGCGGCAGCGTTCGGGTGTTGCACAAGGCGGCGCGGCAGCCAGCATCGGCGCGGCCAAGCGCGCCCGGATCGTGTTCGCGGCACGCCACTTTCTGGCCACACTCAGTGCCCTGCCGCCCTGCCGTTTCGATGTCGTGGCGATCGACGGGTCGTCGCTCGAGTGGTTGCGCGCCGCGTTCGACGCTGCATAGCGCGCGAGCCCGGCACCGGGCCTGCCCACCTGGCCTATGATCGCGGCCATGCTCGAGCAGCGAATTCAACAACAGTTCTTCGACAGCGCCGATCTGAAATACGCGGCCGCCGAAATACTGGCCCGGCCGATCGCGCAGGCGGTGGGCGTGCTGGTGGCGTGCATCACGAGCGGCGGGAAAGTGCTGGCCTGCGGCAACGGCGGCTCGGCCAGCGACGCACAACATTTCGCGGCCGAGTTCATCGGCCGCTTCGAGCGCGAGCGCCCCGGCCTGGCGGCCATCGCGCTGACGACCGACACCTCGATCATCACGGCGATCGGCAACGACTATTCCTTCAATGCGATCTTCTCCAAGCAGATCGAGGCCTTGGGCGCGCCGGGCGATGTGTTGATCGCGATCAGCACGAGCGGCAATTCGGCGAATGTGATCGCCGCCGTCCAGGCCGCGCATGCCAAGGAAATGAGCATCGTCGCGCTGACGGGTCGCGGCGGCGGCAAGATCCGCGAGATGCTGCTCGACACCGACGTGCACATCTGCGTGCCGCACGAGCGCACGGCGCGAGTTCAGGAAGTGCACATCCTGACGCTGCACTGCCTGTGCGATGCAGTGGACAACCAATTGCTCGGCGAACAGGAAGAATCATGAAAACCGCGTCGTCGCGTGGCGCGCTGCTCGCGCTGACATGTCTGCTGGGCGTTTTCAACCTGGCCGGATGCCAGGCGCTGTTGCTCGGCGGCGCGGTCGTCGGCGGCACGATGGTCGCGACCGATCGCAGAAGCTCCGCCACTCAGCTCGAAGACCAGTTGATCGAGAGCAAGGCCAACTCGCGAATTCGCGAGCTGCTCGGCGAGCGCGGCAAGGTCACGGTGACCAGCTACAACCGGCTGGTGCTGCTCACCGGCGACGTGGCCACCGAGTCCGACAAGGCGGCTGTCGAACCGGCGGTGGCCCGGGTGGACAACGCTCGCAACGTCGTCAATGAACTCGCGGTGATGGGATCGGCGTCGCTCAACGTGCGCTCCAACGACCTGCTGCTGTCCACCAAGGTCAAGGCGAGCATCGTCGACGCGAAGGGCCTTTACGCGAATTCGATCAAGGTGGTGACCGAGCGCGGCGTCGTCTACATGATGGGGCGTGTCTCGGAAGCCGAGGCGACGCAGGCGTCGAACGTGGCGCGCGGCGTGACCGGCGTGGTCAAGGTGGTGCGCGTGTTCGAAATCCTGAGCCCCGCCGAACTCGCCGAGATTCAACCCAAAGCCGCGCCGAAGTAGCCCGGCTCGGGCCGCGCCACGATCGCACCGGCTAACGCAGACGTTTGATCAGGCTCGAGGTGTCGAGCCGATTCCCGCCCTGCGCCTGCACGTCGGCGTAGAGCTGGTCGACCAGCGCCGTCACCGGCAAGCGTGCGCCATTGCGCCGCGCTTCGTCGAAGACCAGGCCCAGATCCTTGCGCATCAGGTCGACGGCGAAACCGAAGTCGAAGCGCCCGTCGATCATCGTCGGGCCACGGTTCTCGAGCTGCCAGCTCTGCGCCGCGCCTTTGCCGATGACTTCGAGCACAAGCTTCATGTCCAGGCCTGCCTTTTCGCCGAAAGCAATTGCCTCGGACAGGCCTTGCAACAGCCCTGCGATCGCGGTCTGGTTCACCATCTTGGCCAGTTGGCCCGCGCCGCTGGCGCCGACGCGGGTGACCGCCTTGGCAAAGGCAAGCGCCACCGGGCGCATCGAGTCGAACGCGGCGAGTTCGCCGCCGCACATCACTGTCAGCGCGCCGTTCACAGCACCGATGTTGCCGCCCGACACCGGAGCATCGATGAAGGCGACGCCGCGCGCGGCAGCGATTGCACTGAGTTCACGCGCCACCGCCGCTGAGGCTGTTGTGTGGTCGACGATCACCGCGCCGCTGCTGAGCCCGGCCAGCGCGCCGCTGTCGCCGAGCACGACGCCGCGCAGATCGGCATCGTTGCCGACGCAGGAGAAGACGAGCGCCGCGCCCTGGGCGGCGGCCTTGGGCGTTGACGCTGCCACGCCGCCGTACTCGGCCACCCAGGCGTCCGCTTTCGCTCGCGTGCGGTTGTAGACCGTGACCTGGTGGCCGGCGCGCGCCAGGTGGCCGGCCATCGGATAGCCCATCACACCCAGACCGATGAAGGCCACGCGCTGCGGGGCCACCGCGTCATACTGTTTGTTCGGCATGCGGTGCGGGCGTTCAGACGATGGTCAGGTGCTCGGTGCCGGCCGCCAGATCGGGGCTGCGCGCACGCTGGCTGTGCAGTTTGATTTGCAGGCGCAGGTCGTTCACCGAGTCGGCATTGCGCACGGCGTCGTTGTACGTCACGAGATTGTTTTCGTAGAGGTCGAACAGCGCCTGGTCGAAGGTCTGCATGCCGAGTTCGCGCGAGCGCTTCATCAGCTCCTTGATCTCGGTCACCGCACCCTTGTTGATCAGGTCAGAGATCAACGGCGTGTTCAGCAGGATTTCCACCGCCGCGACGCGGCCCTTGCCTTCCTGCCGCGGCAATAGTCGCTGCGAGATCAGCCCCTTCAGGTTGAGCGCCAGATCCATCAGCAACTGCGGCCGGCGTTCCTCGGGGAAGAAGTTGATGATGCGGTCCAGCGCCTGGTTCGAGCTGTTGGCGTGCAAGGTCGCAAGGCAGAGGTGGCCGGTTTCGGCAAACGCGACCGCGTGTTCCATCGTTTCGCGATCGCGAATTTCGCCCATCAGAATCACGTCCGGCGCCTGGCGCAAGGTGTTCTTCAGCGCCGTGCCCCAGCCATCGGTGTCGATGCCGACTTCACGCTGCGTGATCACGCAGTTCTTGTGCATGTGCACGAACTCGACGGGATCTTCGATCGTGATGATGTGACCGTAAGAATTTTCGTTTCGATAGTAGACGATCGCCGCCAGCGACGTGCTCTTGCCCGAACCGGTGGCGCCGACAAAGATCACCAGGCCGCGTTTGGTGAGCGACACGTCTTTCAGGATTTGCGGCAGGTTCATGCTGTCGATCGTGGGCAGCACCTGCGGAATGGTTCGCAACACCAGCCCGATGTGGCCCTGCTGAATGAAGGCGTTCACGCGAAAGCGCCCGACTCCCTGCGGCGCGATCGCGAAGTTGCACTCTTTCGTCTTCTCGAACTCGGCCGCCTGTTTGTCGTTCATCACCGAGCGCGCCAGCGCCATCGTGTGCTGGCCCGTCAGCGGCTGCGGAGAAACCTTGGTGACCTTGCCGTCGACCTTGATCGCCGGCGGAAAGTCGACCGTCAGAAACAGGTCTGAGCCGCCGCGCGTCACCATCAGGCGCAGCAGGTCGTTGACGAACTTGGAGGCTTGGTCTCTTTCCATTTGGACTTCCTGTCGCAGTGAGAGTGATCAACGCACTGAGGCGCGACCCCGAGGCTTTGGAGCGATCAACCGGGGAAGTTCTCCGGGAACTTGGCCTTGGCGCGCGCCTCGGCCGGCGAAACGACGTTGCGGCGCACCAGGTCGGCCAGGTTCTGGTCGAGCGTCTGCATGCCCATGTTGTTACCGGTCTGGATCGACGAGTACATCTGCGCGACCTTGTTTTCGCGGATCAGGTTTCGGATCGCCGCCGTGCCGAGCATGATTTCATGCGCGGCGACGCGCCCCGACCCGTCCTTGAGCTTGCACAGTGTTTGCGAGATCACCCCGACCACCGACTCGGAGAGCATCGCGCGCACCATCTCTTTTTCGGCCGCGGGGAAGACGTCGACGATCCGGTCGACCGTTTTTGCCGCGCTCGACGTGTGCAGAGTGCCGAACACCAGGTGGCCGGTTTCCGCCGCCGTCAACGCGAGTCGAATCGTCTCGAGGTCGCGCATTTCGCCCACAAGAATCGCGTCCGGATCTTCGCGCAGCGCGGAGCGCAGCGCGTTGGAGAAACTCAAGGTGTGCGGCCCGACTTCGCGCTGATTGATCAGGCACTTTTTCGACTCGTGCACGAATTCGATCGGGTCCTCGACCGTCAGCACGTGGCCGAACTCGTTTTCGTTGAGGTGATTGACCATCGCCGCGAGCGTGGTCGACTTGCCCGAGCCGGTGGGGCCCGTGCACAGCACCAGGCCGCGCGGCTTCATGGCGAGCTCGGCAAATATCTTGGGCGTATTGAGCTGCTCGAGCGTCAGAATCTTCGAGGGAATCGTCCGGAACACGGCGCCGGAGCCTCGGTTCTGGTTGAACGCGTTCACGCGAAATCGCGCCAGGCCCTGAATCTCGAATGAGAAATCGCATTCCAGCGCCTCTTCGTACGCCTTGCGCTGCGAGTCGTTCATGATGTCGTACACCATGTCGTGGACCTGCTTGTGGTCCAGCGCGTCGACGTTGATGCGGCGCACGTCGCCGTGCACCCGGATCATCGGCGGCAAGCCGGCCGACAGGTGCAGGTCGGAAGCCTTGTTCTTGACTGAGAACGCGAGAAGCTGGGTGATGTCCATGGTGTCTCGGAAGGAGGGTGGCGCCGGGCCGGGCGCCAGGTGCGCTTGGACGCGATACTCGCGGCGAATTATGACGACGATCGGAAACAACATCGGCACGGTTCGGCTGCGCATGAGCCAGGCCTGTCTGGCCGCCGGTCGGCCCGTGCAAAGCGTCACGTTGATGTGCGTCAGCAAGACGGCCGACGCCGATGCGGTGCGGCACGCGCATGCGGCCGGCGAGTGCCATTTCGGCGAAAACCAGGTGCAAGAGGGGCTGTCGAAGATCCAGGCACTGGCGGATCTGCGCAGCCGCTTGACCTGGCACATGATCGGCCCGCTGCAGGCGAACAAGACCCGCCTTGTCGCCGAGCACTTCGACTGGGTTCACAGCGTCGACCAGATCAGGCACGCGCAGCGCCTGAGCGAGCAGCGCCCTGAAACGCGCCCTGCCCTGCAGATTTGCTTGCAGGTCAACATCGACGGGGAAGCCAGCAAGGCCGGTGTCACGCCGGCGCAGGTGGCCGAGCTGGCGTGCGCGGTGACGCGCCTGCCGGGTCTGAGGTTGCGCGGGTTGATGTCGATTCCGCGGCCGACTGCCGATCCCCAGGCGCAGCGAACCTCCCACCGTACCCTGAGCGAGCTGCTGGATCGCCTGAACGAACAAGGCCTGGCGCTCGACACGCTGTCGATGGGCATGACGGCCGATCTCGATGCCGCGATTTTGGAGGGCGCGACGATCGTGCGCGTGGGCACGGCGATCTTCGGCGCACGCCCCTCGACTGGTGCGCCGGCGCTGCGCGAGTGAACAGCCGGGTGCACCCCTCGGATACGTACACTGAGGAGATGAATCAAATCGTCTTCATCGGCGGCGGCAACATGGCCAGCGCCATCATCAGCGGCTTGGTGTCGCGGGGGCGGTCGGCCGGCAGCCTGCATGTTGTCGAGCCGAGTGACGCACAGCGCGACAAGCTGCGCGTTGACTTCGGCGTGTCGAGCCAGGCGCGCGCCGATGCGGCGCTTGTCGGCGCGCAGCTCGTGGTCTGGGCCGTCAAGCCGCAGACGTTTTCGGCAGCCGCGCGCGATTGTGGGGGCGTGCTGCGCACGGCCCTGCACTTGAGCGTGATGGCCGGGATCCGCATTGCCGCGATCACGCGAGCCACAAACGCCGCGTGCGTGGTGCGGGCGATGCCCAATACGCCGGCACTGATCGGCCAGGGCATTGCAGGCCTGTACGCGCCGCCCGAGGTCAGCGCTGCCCAGCGGCATCAGGCGCAGCAGATCCTCGAGGCGACCGGGGCGACGCTGTGGGTGGAGCACGAGGCGGACCTCGACGCCGTGACCGCGATTTCGGGCTCGGGCCCGGCCTACGTGTTCTATTTCGTCGAAGCGATGATGCAGGCCGCGCAGGAGATGGGCTTGAGTGCGCAGGTCGGCCGAACCCTCGCGCTCGCGACGTTTTCGGGCTCGGCGGCGTTGGCGCAAGGTTCGGCTGAATCACCCGCGACGCTGCGCGAGCGCGTCACATCCAAGGGCGGGACCACGCATGCGGCGCTGCAAAGCCTGGAGGCGAGCGGTGTCAAGCCGGCCTTTGTCGAGGCGCTGAAGGCGGCGCATCGGCGGGCTCAGGAGCTGGGCGATCAATTCGTCGAAGCGCCGCCGCCCACCGATCGATCCTGACTTGTTAGCCTGGACGAGGCGCGAACTCGAGCACCACGCCGCACAGCACGGCGAAGCCGAGCCAGTGATTCAGGCGAAACGCGCGAAAGCAACCTTCGCGCGTGCGCGTGCGGATCAGCGTGAAGTGCCACGCGGCGATCAGCGCCGCTGCGCAAAGCGCCATCCCGTAGACCCCACCCAGCCCCACCTGCAACCCCAGCCACGCCCAGATCGCCAGGTACACGGCGTAGCACACCATCACCGCCGACACGTCGTACCGCCCCAGCGTGATGGCCGAGGTCTTGATGCCGATCCTGAGGTCGTCGTCGCGGTCGACCATCGCGTATTCGGTGTCGTAGGCGAGCACCCAGAAGAGGTTGCCCAAAAGCAGCCACCAGGCCAGTGGCGGTACGGCATGGGCGATATCTCGAATGGCCCATGATTGACTGCCTTGCACCGCCGCGAACGCCATCGGAATGCCAAAGCTGAATCCGACTCCGAGAACCGCTTGCGGCATTGAGAGGAACCGTTTCGTGAATGGGTAGACGGTGGAAACAGCCAGTGCGGCAAAACTCCAGGCGATGGCCGCCGGGTTGGTGGTGCACACCAGCGCGAACGCCAGCAGCGCCAGCACCCCGCCGAGCAGCAGCGCCTCGGCCACGCTCACCGCGCCACTGGTGACGGGCCGCTGAGCGGTGCGCTTGACGTGTTTGTCGAAGTCGCGATCGATCACGTCGTTGAACGCGCAGCCCGCGCTGCGCATCAGGAACGTTCCCAGAACAAACACAGTGAGCAGGTGCCAGCCGGGAAAGCCCCGCGCGGCGATCCACAGCGCCGACAGCGTCGGCCACAGCAGCAGATAAGTGCCGGCGGGCCGGTCCCAGCGGATCAAGTCCAGGTACAGGGCAGAGCGGTCCCGCAGGGAGCGAAATGGCATGCCGGGATTGTGTCGCGCTTGAATCTGCGTGAATTTG
>JANOLA010000610.1:0-5769 GCA_031419535.1 Burkholderiales bacterium
GGTTCATGTCTTGTTGCAGCATGGCGGCGATCGGGTCATGCAGCCGCACCGCGGCGTCGAGTTCGGCGTCGTGGCCGGGGCTGTAGGCGCCGAGCTGGATCAGGTCGCGTGCCTTCTGGTACTTCGCGTGCAGTTGGCGCAACCTGCGTGCCGCTTCCACATGGCGCGGCGTGGCGACGTTGCCCATCACGCGCGAGATCGAACGCTCGACGTCGATCGCCGGGTAGTGGCCGGCTTCGGCGAGCTCGCGCGACAGCACGATGTGGCCGTCGAGAATGCCGCGCGCCGCGTCGGCGATCGGGTCTTGCGGGTCGTCGCCCTCGGTGAGCACGGTGTAAAACGCGGTGATCGAGCCGCCGCCAGCGACACCGTTGCCGCTGCGCTCCACCAGTTGCGGCAGCTTGGCAAAGCAGCTCGGCGGGTAGCCTTTCGTCGCCGGCGGCTCGCCGATCGCCAGCGCGATCTCGCGCTGCGCCATCGCGAAGCGCGTCAGCGAGTCCATCAGCAGCAGCACGTGCTGGCCGGCGTCGCGAAAGTCTTCCGCAATCGCGGTCGCGTAGTGCGCGCCTTGCAGCCGCACCAGCGGCGGTGCGTCGGCCGGCGCGGCGACGACGACGGAGCGGCGCAGGCCGGCCTCGCCGAGGATGTCTTCGATGAATTCCTTGACCTCGCGGCCGCGCTCGCCGATCAGCCCGAGCACGATCACATCGGCTTGCGTGTAGCGCGCCATCATGCCGAGCAGCACCGACTTGCCCACGCCCGTGCCCGAGAACAGGCCGATGCGCTGGCCGCGGCCCACGGTGAACATCGCGTTGATCGCGCGCACGCCGGTGTCGAGCGGCTGGCGCACCGGGTCGCGCTCCATCGCGTTGATCGCGCGGCGCATCAACGGGCGGTTGTGCACGTTGGCCAGCGGGCCGAGCCGATCCAGCGGCGCGCCCTGCGCATCCACCACGCGCCCCAGCAGCCCGGCGCCCACCGGCAGGTGTAGCGTGCGGTCGATGCTGCGCCGCCACGGGTGGCGCGAGGCGCCCAGACGCATCGGCACGACCGGCGAGGCGCGCGGCACGACGCGTGCGCCGCTGGCCAGGCCGTGGATGTCGCCGGTGGGCATCAGGTAAGCGCGGTCGCCCGAGAAGCCCACCACTTCGGCCAACACCGGCTCTTGCGCATGAGCAACCGTCGCGGGGCCGCCCCACGACGGTTGCTCGCCCCCGCGGGGGGCGGGCGCGAAGCGACCGGGGGCGGACATACCAGAACCGGGCGTCGGTTCGATTTCGCAGACCGAGCCCACCGGCAGGCGCAGGCCCGAGGCTTCGAGCACCAGGCCCTTGACGCGCACCAACTGGCCCTGCACGTCGAACGCGGCCGGCTCGGCCGAGAACGCACGCAGGTCGCCCAGGAAGTGCTGCCAGTTCGCAGCGACGCCGGGCTGGGTGACGGGGGCGGCGCCGCTGGGCGGGGCGGATGTGGGCGTCATGGCGGCATTGCCCCGGTGGCTGCGGGGTCGTCCGCGTCCGCGTCGGGTGCGGGTGGCGCATCGTCCCAGGCGCGCTCGCTGCCCACCGCTGCGACGGCACGCCGCCAGCGCGCCTCGATGCTCGCGTCCACACGTCCGAGATCCGATTCGATCAGGCAGCCGCCGCGCTGCACCGCCGCGTCGGCGATCAACCGTGCGCCGCGCGCGCCGAGCACGTCGGCCGCGCCTTGCGCCACGAGCGGCTGGTCGTCAGGGTGCACGCGCAGCGTGATGTGGCGCGCGCTGAGCATCAATGCGTCGAGCGCCTGCGTCGCGACGTCGGCGATCAATTGCGGGCGCACGCCGAGTTCGCCGCGCACGATCTGGCGCGCGAGCTGGGTCGCGCTGTCGACCAGGGCGCTGGCCATGGCTTGCTGCAAGGCGTCGAGCTGCGCGTTCACCGAGCCGAGCAAGGCGCCGATCTGCGCCGCGCCCTGTTGCGAGACGCTCTTCTTGAAGCCTTCCAGCGCCGCCAGTCCGTCGCGGTAACCGTCCTGGTAACCCGCCTGGCGCGCGGCGTGCACCGGGTCCGCCGGTCCGGGCGCGGCGCGGCTCGCGCCGCCATTGCCCGGCTGATGCGCCGTGGCAGGGCCGTCGGCCGACAACGCCCCCGGCGACCAGGCTTCGAAGTGGCTCAACTCCTCGCGCGGGATGAAGCGGCTGTGCAGCGACGACTTCGGCTCCGTGCCGGAAGGGGAGTTCGCAATCTTCATGCGCGCACGCCGGGAACGGCGATCGAAGGGGGGATCGAACGCGCGATCGAAGCAGCTATCGAAAGATCAAACGAAGGCATCGGCACCGCCCCCACCGCCGAGCACGATTTGGCCTTCGTCGGCCAGACGGCGCACGATCTTGAGCATTTCCTTCTGCTCGGCCTCGACCTCCGAGACGCGCACCGGGCCGCGCGATTCGAGGTCTTCGCGCAGCGTTTCGGCGGCGCGCTTGGACATGTTCTTGAAAATCTTCTCGCGCATCGCGGGCGGCGCGCCCTTGAGCGCGATCACCAGCGACTCGGACTGCACTTCCTTGAGCAGCGACTGGATCGCGCTGTCGTCCAGCTTGCCCAGGTCCTCGAACGTGAACATGTTGTCCATGATGCGCTGCGCCAGATCGGCGTCGCCCTCGCGAACGAAGTCGAGCACCGAGGTCTCGACGGAAGAGCCCATCATGTTGATGATTTCGGCGGCCGCTTTCGGGCCGCCGAGCGCCGCTTTCTTGAGCTTGTCGCCGCCGGCCAGCACCTTGCCCATCACTTCGTTCAGGTCTCGCAGCGCCGCGGGCTGAATGCCGTCGAGCGTGGCAATGCGCACCAGCACCTCGTTGCGGTGGCGCTCGGTGAAGGCATTGAGCACCGAGCTCGACTGTTCGAAGTCCAGGTGCACCAGGATCGCCGCGACGATTTGCGGGTGCTCGTTGCGCAACAGTTCGGCCACCGAACCCGGGTCCATCCACTTCAGGCTTTCGATGCCCGACACGTCGCCGCCGGTCAGGATGCGGTCGATCAGCAGGTTCGCCTTGTCCTCGCCGAGCGCCTTGCGCAGCACGCTTTTCACGTATTCGTCGTTGTTGCTGACGAGCATGCTTTGTTCGCCGGCGGTTTCGGCGAACTTGCCCAACACCGATTCGACGCGTTCGCGCGGAATCGATTTCATTTTGGCGATCGCCTCGCCGACGCTTTGCACTTCCTTCGGCGAGAGGTGCTTGAAGACCTCGGAGGCTTCTTCCTCGCCGATCGACATCAGCAGGATCGCGGCGTCTTCGACGCCCTTTTCATCCATGAGGGAGCCCCTGGCCGCCGCAAGCGGCCAGCAGCCCCACGAGCGCGCAAGGCAGCGACATCATCAGCTTCCGCTGACCCACGAGCGCACGATGTTCGCGGTGGCGGCCGGGTGCTCTTTCGTGAATTGGCGCGCCTGTTCGAGGTGCGCGCCCATCATCGGCGCGGCCAGCGCGAGCGGCGCGCCAGCGCCGCCGTTCGGCAAACCTTGGGGGTCGTCGACCGTTGCGTTCAGGCGGCTGCCCGGCGGCGGGTTCAGCACCGCGTGCAGGGCGGGCTTGACCATGCCGAAGAACACCAGCAACGCCACCAGCGCCAGGCCGGCAGGCGCGACAAAACCGCGCACCATGTCGATCAAGCCGGGTTGTTGCCACAGCGGCACCGTCGTCTTGTCGACCGGCTCCACCTTGAACGGTGCGTTGATCACTTTCACCGAATCGCCACGCTCCTGCTTGAAGCCGATGCTCTCGCGCACCAGCGCGCTGAGTTTTTCGATCTCCTCGGGCGACAACTCTTGCAGCGTCGTCTTGCCCTTCGCGCTCGTCACACTGCGGTGATTCACGACGACGGCGGCGTTCAAGCGCTTCACGACGCCGGTGGCGGCGCGCGTCACGCGCACCGTCTTGTCGACTTCGAAATTGGTCACCGCTTCGCGCCGGCTGTTTCCCGCGCCGCCGCCTGCCTGACCGGCTTGCAATGCCTGCGTGGCGCCGCTGACCGGTGCGGTGAGCGGTGCGGTGGCGGGCAGCGGCGGCTGGTTGCTCGCCGCGCCGGGAACGCCCGCGGGCAGCGCGGCGCTGCCGCCGCTCGACTCGGTGGTTTGCTGGCTGCGGATCGTCGCTTTCGCCTGCGCACCCTGGTTCGGCGTGAATTCCTCGGAGGTCGCTTCGCTTTGCGTGAAATCGACGTCCGCGGTAACGGTCGAGCGCAGGTTGGCGCGGCCGACGACAGGCTCGAGCAACTCGAGAATGCGCTTGTTGTAGCCGGCTTCGATCTGGTTCACGTACTGGAGTTGGTTTGCGTCGAGCCCGGCCTGGCTGCCTGCCTCAACGCCCGAGGACAGCAGGGCGCCGGTCTGATCGAGCACACTCACCGCTTTCGGGTTCAGCTCGGGAACGCTGCTCGCCACCAGGTGCACGATGCCCGCGACCTGCGCGCGGTCCAGGCTGCGCCCGGGGTGCAGGCTCAGCAGCACCGAGGCGCTGGGCTTTTGCTGCTCGCGAAAGAAGCCGTTCTGATTCGGCAGCGCGAGGTGCACGCGCGCGCCTTGCACGGCGGGCATCGCGGTGATGGAGCGCGTGAGTTCGCCTTCCAGGCCGCGCTGAAAGGTGAGTCGCTCCTGGAACTGGGTCTGGCCGAAGCGCGCGCCGTCCATCAATTCGAAACCAACGACCGAGCCCTTGGGCAACCCGGCGGAGGCGAGCTTCAGGCGCGCGTCGTGTACCTTCGATGAGGGCACCAGGATCGCCGAGCCGCCGTCGGCGTGGCGGTACGGCACGTTCATCTGCGAGAGCTGGGCGATGATCGCGCCGCCGTCTTTGTCGGACAGGTTCGCGTACAGCACCTTGTAGTCGCTGTGGCTGTTCCAGGTGGCCAGCATGAACACCATGCCCACCAGCGCCGTCAGGCCGAGGATCAGCGACAACTGATTCTTCAGCGACAGCGCGCCCAGGCTCGCCAGGAATCCCAACGAGGTTGAGGCGGTGTTCTTCAAGGCGAGGGCGTTGTCCATTCGATCCGTTCAAGCAAGGCGAGCCACGCAGGAGCGAGGGCGGGGGTATGGATGAATTATTCGGTTCGCCTGGATGCGGGATTCCTGGAACAGGCTGTCAATCCGCGTCTTGTTCGCCTCTTGCCGGCGCAACGCCACGGCTAGCATGGCCGGGTTCCGTGTTGCAACGCAGGACCGCGCCATGAATGTCACGCTCAAACCCTTTGACTTCGCCCAAGCCGTGGCACGCGCCGGCCTGGGCACCGATGGCCACCCGCTCGCGCGCGGCGCCAAAGCGGCGCCTGCAGCGGATTTTCAGAACGCCTTGACGCAGGCGCTGCGCGGCGTGAGCCAGACGCAGAGCCAGGCTTCGTTAATGCAGCGCGCGGTGCAGATGGGCGATTCATCGGTGAGCCTGGAAGAAACCATGGTCACGATGCAGAAAGCGCAGATCGGCTTCCAGGCGACGCTGCAAGTGCGCAACCGCCTGGTGCAGGCTTACAGCGACATCATGAACATGCAGGTGTAGGGCACGCGCCAATGCGCGGGCGCGGGTCGTTGACCTGCCGCGCCGCGAGGGGCTTGTTCAGCGTTGCCCTACCGACCTACCGGCCGGTTTTGCGGTAAGCGTTCAAGCGGCCGATTTCGAGCTGTATATGGGGCGGAAATCCCAGGCGCCGGCCGCGTTGATCCTTGACCAATGAAGCGAGCAGGTCCAGGCACTGCGCCTTGTCCGCCCAGGCCTCGGCCAGCGCATTCGCG